>CAZTFJ010000006.1:15700-21430 GCA_964612255.1 uncultured Rikenellaceae bacterium
TTTCTGGATTATTCCTTTTATTTGAGGGAAACCTAAAAATTGACGATATCGTTGCAGGTTGGACAGGAGCCAAAAACACAGGATTTGTTAGGTTGCTGCTTAACGAACCCAACGAGCGCAAACGAACCCAGCAACAGCTTGCCGATGAGATTCAGGCATACCTTAACACCCAAACCTTTGCCCGTGCATTTGTAACACAAGACCAAACCATTAGGGCTGGCCGAGGGGGTGGACTACCCGTTCAGTTTGTGGTGCAAGCACCAACATTTGAAAAATTGAAGGAAGCCGTTCCTGTATTCTTACGCAAAGCACAGGACGATCCTCGCTTTCAGGTGGTGGACCTCAACCTAAAATTCAACAAACCCGAACTAAAAATCGAAATTGATAGAGACAAGGCACGCGCTACAGGTGTTACTGTTAGAGATATTGCCGAGGCGCTCCAGCTTTACTTCTCGGGCTCGCGATACGGCTTTTTTATTCACAACGGCAAGCAATACCAGGTTATTGGTAAGGCAGAACGCCAATTCCGCGACGACCCCGCCGATATCACCAGCATTATGGTTCGTAACGATAAGGGGAATATGGTTGAACTTGGTAACCTGATTAACATTACCGAGGAGAGCACAACACCCCAGCGATATCGGTATAATCGATACGTATCGGCTACCTTTAGAGCAGCCCCTGCCCCAGATATAACATTAGGACAAGGCATTGAGGCAATGCGCGAAATTGCCGATGAGGTATTAGACGAATCGTTTACCACGAGTCTAACCGGTATTTCCGAACAATTTGCCGAGAGTTCGGGCAGTTTATACTTTGCTTTTGTGTTTGCTCTAATTCTGGTATACCTTGTTCTGGCAGCACAGTTCGAGCGTTACCGCGATCCGTTAATCATCATGTTCACGGTTCCGCTAGCCCTTGCTGGTGCATTTATATCACTATACCTAATGGGGCAAACAATGAACATATTTAGCCAAATTGGAATGATTGTACTGGTTGGCATTGTAACCAAAAACGGTATCCTTATTGTTGAGTTTGCCAATCAGAAAAAACAAACAGGGCTCCATAAGACCAAAGCCGTAATTGAAGCAGCCGGACAACGACTTAGGCCAATACTAATGACCAGCCTATCAACAATTTTTGGGTCGCTACCCATTGCGCTAGCACTAGGGTCGGCATCAACCAGCCGTATACCGCTTGGTATTACAATTATAGGAGGACTAATTTTTGCTCTTGGACTTACCCTATTCGTGGTACCCGCTATGTACACTTTTATATCAAAGAAAACTGCAAACATCACAGAACATGAAGAGGAGTAGAATAATTGCAACAATATTACTATTACTGCCAACTATTGGCTTTTCGCAAGAGATACTTACCCTTGACGATGCTATTCGGATTGGGTTAGAGAATAGCTACTCAATTCAAATTGCTCAAAATAACATGTCGATAGCTACAAACAATAATACCATTGGCAATGCCGGGTATTTGCCTCGGATTGATTTGGGCGCAAACCAAAACAACAATTTTCAAAACCGACATTATGAGTATAGCGATGCTACATCGCAAACCCAAGCTGGATATCCAACACACACCCTCACATCGGGTATGCAGCTAAACTGGACTGTTTTTGATGGTTTTGCCATGTTTGTTCGTAAAGAGAAGTTTGGAATCTACAAGCAGCAAAGCGACCTACAGCTAAGAATGGAAGTTGAAAATACTGTAGCCAACATAGTTTACACCTACTACAGCATTGCGCTAAACAAAAAGTTACTGAGCAACTACGAAGAGCAAATGGAGCTATCGCGCCAGCGATTACGAATAGCGCGCGAAAAATCGTTAATTGGTGTGGGCAACGGGCTTCAGGAATTGCAGTCGGAGGTAGATTTTAGAGCAGATAGTGCGCTATATATTCAACAAGGCAGTCACCTAATAAACCTTAAAGCCGAGCTAAACCGTTTGCTAAGCCGCGAACCCAGCATAGAGTTTGAGATAAACACAACCATACCTGTACCGCAGGCAGCCAATAGCAACAATGTTTTTTCAAGCATTCAAGAGTTTAACCCAACCCTGCTTCAAGCCCGTTTGCAATCGAAAATTGGGGAACTTGAGATTACCGAGGCGCAAAGCCTGCAATACCCAACCGTAACCTTAGCCGGTGCTTATAACTTTTCGCAAACAGGTACTCCCAATGGCTCTACCCAAAAGTACACTTCGCACGGCCCAAACGTGGGTATTGGTGCATCGGTTACTCTATTTAATGGACTAAATGCCAAAAGGCGTATTGCCAACGCTAAAATTATGGCAAAAAATCGGCAACTTAGCGAGCAGGAACTATCGCTAAGTTTAAAGAGTTCGGCCTTTAAACTTGTAAACAACCTAAATCAAGCCATTGAACTGGTTAAGGTAGAGGAACAATCAGTGGTGTTGGCTCAACGCAATGCCGAAGCATCATGGGAAAAGTATCAGCTAGGAGCAATATCGGACCTCGAACTACGCGAAAGCCAAAATAAGCTGCTAAATGCACAAACCCGACTAATTTCGGCTCAGCTAAATGCACAGGCTGCCGAAATTGACATCCTGTCGCTAACTGGCGAACTGGATAAGTTTGTTGGAAAGAAAGAGGTTGAATGAGTGATCTGCCTGACTGGCGTCAGAGCAGGCAGGTTGGGTGATTGATTGGATGATTGGATGATTGGATGATTGGATGATTGAATGATTGATTGATTGATTGGAAGATTGAATGACTTGCAAACTGCCTTCAATGCAGGCTGGGTTAAGTAAACGGGTAAAATTAGTCCATATACTTTTCTATCCGTAATACGCTCTGTTGGTCGGATTGAAGATTAAGATTAATGCCTGTAGTTTCTATATTAATCTTTAAGCTGCAATCAATTTAGCATAATTCATCCTAAACAGAATAAAAGTTGTATTTTAGTTAATAAAACACATAAATATGCAGCCAATACTAAAAGATAAAACCATACTGGTTTCGGGAGGTAGTCAGGGCTTAGGGTACGCCATCGCCGAAGCATCTGCCTACGAGGGCGCCAATGTATTTCTAGGCAGTCGTGATGAAGAAAAACTCAGATACTCAGCTAATCATATCAATAAGAATAGTGGCTCAGATGCAGATTATGCACAGCTCGATGTTACCAATCCAAAATCGGTAAAAAGTTGGGTTAAGGCAGGATTTGATAAATACGGAAAAATTGATGGGCTAATAGTTAACGCAGGTGGCCCACCCGCTGGCGCATTCGAAAACTTTTCCGACGAGGACTGGTTAGCAGCCTTTGAGCTAAATCTGCTAAGTGCAGTTCGCCTAATAAGAGAGGTGCTTCCGCATATGAAAAAAGCATCTAAAGGAAGCATAGTAACCATAACCTCGGTATCGGTTAAGGAACCTATCGATATGCTTTTGCTTTCCAATGTATTCCGCTCTGGAGTTACTAGCTTGGCTAAGAGTTTATCGCGCAGCTTGGCATCGTACAATATTCGTATAAACAACATACTACCAGGCCGGTTAGATACCGAAAGAGTAAAACAACTCGATGGAATTATTGCTGAGAATACTGGAACAAGCGTAAACGAGGTTCGATCGTCGTTTCAAGAGCAAATACCCCTAGGACGCTACGGCAAACCAGAAGAGTTGGGCAACTTAGGCGCATTTTTACTTTCCGACAAAGCATCGTTTATAACCGGAACAACAATACCTGTTGATGGGGGAATGCTAAAAACCGTTTGGTAAAAACGGCATAAGCCTATTCTTTTGAGGTTAGGGTTTATTACCTTGACCTCTCGAATTTTTGCGCCCATTATTCAAATTATTATATTTTTACAGCCTGAATTAGGAAATAATACAAATCAAATAATAAAACAAAAATGGAAAACTTGACCGATCATTTGGCCAATGCTCACATCCTTAACCAGCTGTGGCTCACATTTCTATTGGTAATCACGATGGTACTAGTCTCGCGCACCTTTGTTGCCGGTACTCGCTACTCACCAATCCTAATTATTGTAGTTTTCGGACTAATTATGGGTTACGTTCTTGTTGGAACAGGAATGGGTACACCCGGGTTAAGCGAGTTCCCAATTCTCGACTTCACCAGTAAGGTTACCATTACTGCCCTAAGCGCTTCGTTTTTTGTAGGCGGACAGGAAATTCGAAAGCTATTTACAAATCAAAAAATTGACAAGGAGGATATTGTTGTTCCTTCGTCGGATGAGATGTTCCTAGGAACCACATTCACTCAGTTTATGTTTCTAATCCGTTCATTCTTCATTCTTGTTGGAATTGAGTCGATGAAGCGAGTTATTGTTGGCCATCATAATGGTGAGCCTCTCGATAGTTTCTACCCGCTG
The DNA here is from genome assembly GCA_964612255.1 of uncultured Rikenellaceae bacterium. GTDB lineage: Bacteria > Bacteroidota > Bacteroidia > Bacteroidales > Tenuifilaceae > Perlabentimonas. The sequence goes on from CAZTFJ010000006.1 coordinate 20,066, forward strand.
ATTGGATACCTAGGACTTGTAGGCTCAATAATACTTATAGACTATAGAGCCAAAATAGCCAACCGATCTTTATATATCCGCAAAGGGATAATTGAATCGGCACTAATGCTGGCCATTTTGGTATTATCATGGCAGATAGCAAGATGGATAAAGCCATACATAGCATTGCCCGAAATTTTCTTTGCAATGATACTGTCAGTTTCTTTAGGAATGATTTTTTCACGGTGGAAATTTGGCCCCACAATACGTTCGCTTCTTTTTGCAGGAATCCCCGTGGTTCTTGCTGCCAACTTTATGGTTGGTGGGTCGCGCATTGCAGCAGCATTCTCGCTCTCTGGTATGAACTCGGTGCTATCATTTGGCTTTTTTGGGCAGCTAGTTTGGATGTTTGGCGGACTAACCCTGCTTATACTCCTGGGCAAGGCCAACCATATACGTAATTTGGCTCCAGGTATGGCAGGCTCCCTTTCGCACTCGGGGCTAACCGGAGCTTGTACTGCTGGTGATTTAGGCAACGAGGCACAGGTTAGAGCCCCAATAATGATAAACATACCGTTTATTGGCCATATATTTGTTTTCTCAATTCTAGCCGCCAGCACAACAGCAGGCAAACTGCTAATTCCATATACAGCCATTGTGGTTGCCGTTGGTGCAGTATTAACCTACTTTGCCCTGCGATTGCTACGCAAAGCCCAAGCAGAAGAATCGAAAGAGATTAGAGGGCTAATGATATTCTCACTGGGTTGGCAACTTATTGCCGTATTTGGCGGGTTGTTAATACTTAATCTTGGAGGAATGAGCCTAAACGATTCTGTTATGGCCAATGCCTCGGCCATATCGCACTTTGGACTTTTTGCCGCCATACAAGGAGGAATGTTTGGCGAGCAAGCATCGGGGCTTATAGCATTTGTTTTTGCTATGCCGTTTCTTGTTCATCCTCTAGTATTTGGGATTTTTGGAAAAACAGCCGAAAACAATGGCATTATGCCAAAACGAATTGTTTATACACTAACTGCAATTGGTGTTCTGGGAGTGTCATACTCGTTGCTCTTTTAACCCAATTAATGTTTTAACACACCTAAAAAAAAGGGTGCAATCCACAATGCAGAGAATGCTCGCACCTTGAATTTACCAAAGCACAAAGCCTTGAACAAAAACAAGGCTTTGTGCTTAAAACCCTAGCACCTTGGGCAAATAAAGTTCACAACCCGGAATGGGAAAAAAGGTTTTACAAAGGATTACAAATAGCGGAAAGTCACAAAGTATAGTTTACCTGTTATGCAACCCAGTATCGCTTTGTAAGAATCTACACTAACTTTCTTAAAATGGTTTTGAGGTTGAGACGATTTCACCCTTCATTTACCC
>CAZTFJ010000007.1:0-14421 GCA_964612255.1 uncultured Rikenellaceae bacterium
TCATGCCAAGCGGAAAGAAGAGAAAGAGGCATAAGATGGCAACACACAAGCGGAAAAAACGCTTGCGCAAAAACCGTCATAAGAAGAAGAAATAGTGCTTTGCTACTATTTTGGCGAGCCTAACTGACCTAACATCCAACCTAAGGAGCTTTAGTGCTCTTTAGGTTGGAGTTGTTTATATCACCTTACCAACCCTTAATTTTATTTACAGTGAATACAGAGCTAATTATTGATGTACGTTCATCTGAAGTTGCTATAGCTCTGCTTGAAGATAAACAGCTGGTAGAGCTGAACAAGGAGAAAAGCAACGTTCAGTTTTCGGTTGGCGACATCTACTTGGGTAAGGTCAAAAAAATTATGCCTGGACTAAATGCGGCCTTTGTAGATGTAGGATACGAGAAGGATGCGTTCCTGCACTACTTAGATTTAGGGCCTCACTTCAGGTCGTTCAACAAGCTGGTTCAGTCAGCTAATTCCAAGAAGGGAAAACCCCTTACAATTCCTAAAACAAAACTAGAACCCGAAATTGATAAGGAGGGCAAAATTGCCAACATCCTAACCTCGGGGCAAACCGTTTTGGTTCAAATAGCCAAAGAGCCCATTTCTACTAAAGGGCCAAGGCTAAGTTCCGAAATTTCAATTGCCGGAAGAAACATTGTACTCCTACCATTCTCCGACAAGGTATCCATATCGCAAAAAATTACTTCAACAGAAGAACGCAAGCGTTTAAAGCGCTTGATGGAGAGTATTATACCCAAAAATTTTGGAGTTATTGTTCGTACAGCCGCCGAAGGGAAAAAGGTTGCCATACTCGATGCTGAACTCCGAAGCCTAATTAAAAAGTGGGAAACTGCTTTCGATAGGATTAAAGGTTCTCCCGTTCCCGGTATTTTACTAAGTGAACTAAAACGCACTTCGGCCATTATTCGCGATATGTTAAACGTCTCGTTTAATAGTATTTATGTAAACGACGATAGCATTTACAACGACATTAAGGAGTACATTAGCACCATTGCCCCAGAAAAAGAGAAAATTGTAAAACTTTACAATGGTAAAGTTCCCATTTTCGAAAATTTTGGGATAGAGAAGCAAATTAAAGGATTGTTCGGCAAAACAGTATCCTTTAAAAGTGGAGCTTACCTCATAATAGAGCATACCGAAGCTCTTCACGTTATTGATGTGAACAGCGGCAATAGATCTAAAGCAGGCAACGATCAGGAAACTAACGCACTAGAGGTTAATCTTGCTGCAGCCGAGGAAATTACTCGCCAGCTTAGGCTTCGGGATATGGGCGGCATTATTGTGGTAGATTTTATTGATATGCATCAAAGTGAGAACCGGCAGATGCTTTTTGATCGCATGAAGGAACTCATGAGCAAGGATAGAACTAAGCACAATATATTGCCTTTGAGTAAGTTTGGCTTAATGCAAATCACTCGCCAGCGCGTACGCCCCGAGATGCATGTGCAAACTCTCGAAAAATGCCCTACATGTGGTGGTTCAGGTGAAGTTTCGCCAACCATTCTGCTCGATGAGCTAATCGAGAATAAACTTGCGTTTCTGGTGAACGAGAAAGAGGTTAAAAACTTAGTGCTTAAAACACATCCTTATTTGGCTGCTTTCCTAACAAAAGGTTTGCTTAGCAAACGCTATAAATGGGCTCGTAAATACAAGTGTACGCTTAAAGTTTTGCCCATATCATCCTACACATTCTTGGAATATCATTTTTTTGACCAACACGACAACGAGATTGAGTTTTAACTCCCAACCGAAAGGCCACTGCATTTGTAGTGGCCTTTTTTAATTATGCCCGTTGCTATATTCTGTTTGGCAATTTAAAATCGTTTAATACTTTTGTTTGAACTTTTAAAACCTCTCTTTGTTTCGAATCGTAGTGCTAACTAACTAATGATAATACTGATGAAGAAATTTTTTTCAATTATTCTTTTTGTGGCCATAACCTTGGCCTCTGGTTTGGTAAATGCTCAGGTGGAGGATCCGGTTAGCTGGAAGTTCTCAGCAAAACACCTCGAGGGTCAAAAATATCAAGTTGTATTCGAGGCCTCGGTCGATATGGGATGGCACCTTTACTCGTCAGATCTGCCAGATGGTGGCCCTATACCAACAACCTTTATTTTTGTCGAAAACGACCAGCTTAGCCTTGTGGGCAAGGCCGAACCATTGGGAAAACCAAAGGTTGAGTATGACCCAATTTTTGAGATGGAGTTGGCATATTTTGACGCCTACGCTCAGTTTATCCAGGTAGTTGAGCTAAGTGATGGGGTGAACGGTGTTAACGCATCGGGCGAAATAGAGTACCAGGTTTGTTACGAGGATAAGTGTATCTTCTTGACAAAGGATTTTTCTGTAGCCATTGGCGATGCGCCAACTGCTGCCCAGGAAGAGCCTGCAGCAGCAGTTGTAGAAACAACGGATGATAAAGCAGCCGATACCGACTCGTCGCTTCTCATTTTCTTTTTCGTTTCGTTTGCTGCGGGTTTGGCAGGACTTCTTACCCCATGTGTATTCCCCATGATCCCTATGACCGTTTCGTTCTTTATGAACAAGCAAAAAAATAGGTTTAATGCTATTCTCAATGCGTTTGTATTCGGTGTAAGCATTATACTAATATACACATCAATAGGCTTGTTGGTATCGCTTACTAGCGTGGGGGCAGGTTTTGCCAATCAGCTAGTTTCGCACTGGTTGCCTAACCTTATCTTCTTTATCCTTTTCATGGTTTTTGCATCATCATTCTTTGGCCTATTCGAGATTATGCTACCCAGTAGCCTATCGACCAAAACCGATAGTCAGGCTGAGAAGGGTGGATTTGTAGGATCATTCTTTATGGCGCTTACGCTTGTAATTGTTAGTCTTTCATGCGTTGGCCCTATAGTGGGAGCCATTCTGGTTGAGTCTGCTGCAGGGCTTGGGCTAAAACCCATAATTGGTATGCTTGGTTTTTCAATGGCTTTTGCAATTCCTTTCACCCTGTTTGCCATATTCCCCTCGTGGCTAAATAAGTTGCCAAAGTCGGGTGGCTGGCTAAATTCAGTAAAAATTGTATTGGGCTTTATTGTGCTGGCATTTGGTATGAAATTCTTATCAACCATCGATTTAACCTACCACCTAGGTATTCTTGGTCGAGAGGTGTACCTAGCCATTTGGATTGTAATATTCTCAATGCTGGGTCTTTACTTGCTGGGTAAGATTAAATTTAAGCTCGACTCAAAAATAGAGCACATTGGGTTTTTCCGTATGATTCTGGCAATCGCTTCCTTCTCGTTTGTTGTTTATCTAATTCCTGGGATGTTTGGTGCACCCCTTAGCGGATTGTCGGGTTTAATTCCTCCTAAAACAACCCAAAGTTTCGACCTTGAACGAATGATTGGTCAACAGCGTGTGGCTACTGTAAACGATAAAACAGCCCTATGCGAAGAGCCTAAGTATGCCGATACGAAAAACAGCCATGCGCCCACTCCGATGCTGATCCAGACTAGTTGTTTGATCCAGAACATCATTGAAGCAAGGATGCCGATATACTTCATCTACCCCATGGCTTGCAGGGTTATTTCGATTACGACCAGGCTCTTGCATGCGCAAAAGAGCAGAACAAGCCCCTTTTTGTTGATTTTGTAGGCCATGCTTGCTCAAACTGCAAGGTTATGGAGCAAAAGGTTTGGAGCGATCCTCGCGTGTTGGAGCGTTTGCAAAACAATTTTGTGGTGGTAGCCCTTTATGTTGATGAGCGCACTAAGTTACCCGAGGACGAATGGATAACATCAACTGTTGATGGTAAGGTAAAGAAAACGGTTGGCCGAAAGAATGCCGATTTTCAAATATCTCGCTTCAACGTAAATAGCCAGCCATTCTACGTAATTTTGGGTAATAATGAAGAATTACTAATAGAACCATATGGTTTTAATACAGATGTCGATGAGTTTGTGAAGTTTCTCGACAAGGGGCTTGAGAAATTTAATGCCACAGATGCTTTAGTCAGCATAAAACCCACGCAAATTGGGTTGACCAAATAAGTATATCGTTAGTCAATAAAGAAGGGAGCGTCAGATTTTCTGTACGTTCCCTTCTTTTTTTAACCAGTACTAGTTTAAACTCTTAAGCTTATTTCTATTCTAAGCATTATTAACCTAACAGTATAATACTTTTTATATGAAAAAGATAACTCTACTAATCGTTGCCGTTATCTCGCTTTGGGGTGGACAAGTTTTTGCCCAGCGCGATCCCGTAATTGATAAAATTATTGAGATTGGCAAAACCGATAACCGCACAATGCAGCACCTTGATGTGTTATCGAACCGTATTGGAGGCCGATTGATTGGTTCCGATGGGTATGCAACAGCCGAAAAATGGGCTATACAAAAGTTCAAGGAGTGGGGAATGGAGGTAATTGTTGAAGAGGTAGGAACCCTACCCGTTGGGTTTAATCGTGGTCCTTGGTTTGGCCGTATGCTTGGCGATAACGGAATGATATTGCACTTTGCAACTCCATCGTACACTATTGGCACAAAGGGTGTGCAAATTGGTCACGTTGTGCTTGAGCCCAAAACACGGGCTGAGTTCGACAGGATGAAGGGTAAGCTAAAGGGGGCCTGGGTTTTAGTATCGGGCAAAAGCACAGGCTGGCCAATCGATGTTTCCAATGAGGCTGACAAAAAACGTGCAGCCATTATTCTTGCAAACGAGGATATTGAGAAGCAAAATAGGGAAATTCGCCGCGAGAATTGGGCAAACCGTAATACCAATAAGCCACAAAAGGAATTATTGCCTCTAACAGAAGAGCCCGCCCTTTTTTACAAAGAAATGGTTGATGCTGGTATTTTGGGTATTGTTCAATCGGCCTCAAACCCAATAGTTGCGCTTTACGATCGTAAAAATCATATGGATTTTACCTTCGATAGCCTACCCAAAGTGCCCGATATTAAGCTCGATGAGCACCAGTTTGCCGTGGTTGAACAGATGGCAAAAGAGCGTCAGCGCTTCTTTCTCGAGTTCGATATTCGCAACCATTTTCGTATAGGCCCTATCCCTTATCACAACGTAATTGGCGTTATTCCTGGCACAGAATACCCCGATGAGTATGTAATTATGGGTGGACACCTCGATGCTTTTGATGTGGCAACCGGTGGTGTCGACAATGGCTCGGGTGTTACCCCAGCAATGGAGGCCGCCCGCCTAATCATGGAGGCTGGTGGAAAACCAAAGCGTACCATCTTGGTTTGTTTATGGACAGGCGAGGAATTTGGGCTGCTTGGTTCAAAACATTGGGTAAAAAACCATCCCGACAAGCTCGATAAAATCTCCAATATGTTTAATCGCGATGGAGGGCCAACCGTAGCCAGTAGCATTAGCGTGCCAGCAGCCATGATGGCCGATATGCAAAAAGTATGCGAGCCTTTAAATAGTATAAACCCCGATTTTCAATTTAAGGTAACAGAGAGAGCTCCCGCCGAAAAACCAAAAGAGGCCTGGGGAACAGATAGTGGTCCCTTTGCCGTGGCTGGTGTGCCAACGCTTAGCTTTGGCACCTCAGATCCCAAAGGGTACGATTTTACTTACCGAGAGATTTGGCACACCGAGCGCGATTTGTACAATATGAGCATTGCCGAGTATCAGGAGCACACATCAATAGTAACAGCTATTGTGATTTATGGAATTGCAAATCTTGATAATTTACTATCGCGCAATGGGTACTGGAAAGATGAGCAGGAAAATATTGAGAAGGCCAAAAAGAAAAGACGCTAGTTTAAGGGAACAAATATTAAAGGGGGGTAAAGGTGATACCCACCTTTTTTTATCTAATTAAGCCTTTTGTAAAGAGTTGCAGAGCGCAAGCCCAAAGCGGCAACAACTGGAAGCATAGGCAACGGTAAAGTTTGCGGTAAGAAAAACCATGTTGCCAGAAGTACAACCATAAGAGCAGTGTTAAGCCCAAAGTATAGGCGCATAACGCTTTTTAATTTTGATGACGTGATAAAAATTGCTGCCAATAAATGTATTGGATGAGCCCAAATTAGGTTGTAGTTATTTGCCATAACAGCGTGATCGGATCCAAACCATTGAAAAGCAATAACTAAACCAAGTAATCCAACTAGGGCAAAAAGCGTGCGGTCGAACCACCACAGCGGTCGTTGCTTTTTTATATTGATGTAAGAAACAGCTACTGCTGAAAGAAGTAAGATAGTAAAGGCTAGTATTGGCCCGTTTTTCAACTTGCTTTTGGGTATTTCATCACCTTTAAGAATTAGGGTAGGGGCCTGCATTAGCGGAATATTTCCATTATCGCTTTCAATGGTTGCATATTTAAAAGCGGTAAGCATATGCTCGGGTAAAAACATTTGTTCCCAAGGTCTTGCAGGCCTATCGGCCGACACACCCAACAGCAAATTTATGCCCAGCTTGGCCCAGGGTTTTTCCTCTACATTTGGTATAAGCAAATCTCTAAAGCTTTTGCTTTGGTCAAGGGCGCTATAGTCGAATGTTATGTCTCGCGGAATGGATTCCACAAAAATATCGCGGATACGGGTTGCGCAGTTGTCAAAAAGGAAATCGTAAAGGTAGTAACGATTTTCTGGTTTGTAGTTAGTCTTAAGCGAGTCGAGAAGCAGCTGCTTTTCATCACTGTTTAAATTCAAAACCTGCTCGTATATGAACCTATCCTCCAATACGTAACTGTACTCAAAGTTGCGATATGTGCTTGCTGATAGAATATAGTTTAGTTTGCCCCGCACAAAGTTTACATAAAAGTTAGGCTCAGAGAAGTCGAATGTTCCATAGTTAAAAACCCAATCGACCCCGATTGTAGTATCGCTAATGCGAATGGCACTGTGTCCAAATATTGAGTACAGCTCGTTGCCCTGCGAGCAGGTAAGGAGACTTACTTTAGCATTATCGGTAAGTTTCACCTGAGGTAACTGGGCCCTGCTAATTAGGCTGGAGAGAGTGAGTATCCCAAATATCAACGAGTAAAAAATATTCTTTCGCATAAAGTATGTTTAGTTTATTTTTCTTTGATTGGGTAAAGTTAATGGTAAAAGAGGGTTTACACCCCGCCATTTAGCTAAAGATTTTTTATTTTAGCAAAAAAATATTCAGCTATGATAACCCAAGGAGTTTGTATTGGTGGCGAATTTCGAAATCTACCTACAACAATTGATGTGATTAGCCCATACGATGCTGAGAAGGTTGGAGTTTGCTCGTTGGCTGGTGCGAACGAGTTAGAGGAGTCTATTATGTTGGCTCAGGCCTGTGAGGAGCAAATGGTTAATATGCCATCGCATAAAAGGGAAGAGATTTTAAATGGCATTGCCAGCGGGTTGCTAAGCGAGCGCGACGAATTGGCTCGTGTGCTTGCGCTTGAAGCGGGAAAACCTTTAAAGTATGCTTTTGGCGAGGTAGATAGAGCCATACAAACCTTTAGAGTGGCTGCCGAGGAGTGTAAACGATTGCCTGCTGAGTATCTTAAACTCGATTGGACTCCCGCCGGAGAGGGCAAAGAGGGGCTGGTAAAATATTTCCCTGTTGGCATAGTGGCCGGAATTTCGCCTTTTAATTTCCCGCTAAATCTTACTTCGCATAAAATTGCACCTGCCATAGCTGCCGGATGCCCCATTGTACTTAAGCCTGCTAGAAGCACTCCTTTGTCTGCGTTAGCACTAGCTCGCATTGCCTATAAAACATCGTTACCTAAGGGTGCGCTTAGCGTTTTGCCTATGGATAGAAATTCGGGTAACCAGCTGGTAACCGATAGTAGGTTTAGCCTGCTAACATTTACGGGCTCGCCCGAAGTGGGTTGGCAAATGAAAAATAAGGCTGGTAAAAAGAAGGTTGTGCTAGAACTAGGCGGAAATGCAGGAGTAATTGTAACCGAGACAGCAGATGTAGATAAAGCGGTGGCTAAGTGCCTTTCGGGTGCTTTTGCCTACTCAGGTCAGGTTTGTATTCATACACAACGAATTTATGTGCATCAAACCATTTTTCAGAATTTTATTCAAATGTTTTCGTCGGCTACTAACAAGTTGGTTGTTGGCAATCCGCTTGAACCAACTACCGATGTAAGCGCTATGATAGACGAAGGTAATACCCAGCGTGTGCAGCAGTGGGTTGATGAGGCGGTTAGTAATGGTGCAAAAATTGTTGTTGGTGGAGGGGTTGAGGGGAAAGTGTTTTTACCTACCATTCTTACCAACACAAAAGCATCAATGAGCGTTTGTTCGCAAGAAATATTTGGACCGGTTGTGGTGGTTGAGCCCTACCAAAATTTTTCCGTTGCTGTTGATGCAGTAAATAATTCGCAATTTGGTTTACAGGCTGGAGTTTTTACCAACAGAATTGATGAGGAGACCTTAGCCTTTAACCAGCTAAAGGTTGGTGGAGTGATAATAAACGATGTACCAACCTTTAGGGTTGATCATATGCCCTACGGGGGAATTAAAGATTCTGGTATTGGCCGTGAGGGTGTTAAGTATGCAATCCATGATATGATGGAGCCCAGGCTTTTAGTTAGAGGCCAATAGTTTTTCAGAATTCCAATTTGTTGGCAACAAATTTGATACTACTTTTTTAACATAGGTTATATTGCAAACGAAACAATTGTTCAAATTTGATTGTTTATCTTTACACGATTTTTTAACTTACACTCTGCTGCTGATAAATGGTTTTAACGCTACTAATTAAGGGAATACTGGTAGGATTATTCGCTTCTATACCTTTGGGTCCCATAGGTATTATATGTATTCAACGAACAATAAATAAAGGTAAACTTAGCGGTTTCCTTAGTGGGTTGGGGGCTGCAAGCGCCGACACCATTTTTGCTGCTATTGCCGGGTTTAGCCTAACGTTTATTATTGGCTTTATTGAGGAACAGCAAATTATTTTTCAGGCAATTGGTGGCGTAGTAGTTTTTGGCTTAGGGATAAAAATATTTTACACCAATCCTGTTCGCCAGCTGCGCAGGCACAAGCGTAAAAAGGACAACCTGTTAGAGGATTACCTTTCGGTTCTTCTGGTTACAATCACAAATCCCTTAGCAGTATTTCTATTCATAGCTCTGTTTGCCTCATTAGGAGTAGTTGTAGAGGGGTCAAACATACTCCTTTCGTTAGTAGCTACAAGTGGTGTATTTCTGGGTGCATTACTTTGGTGGTACATTCTTACAACTTTAGTCGATACTTTTCGTAGTAAGTTTAGGCTTAAGCAGCTTTGGTGGATAAACAAGCTATCGGGTGCTGTTATATTCACATTAGGCGCAGTAGCAATATTTGGTCTTATTCGAATTTTCTTTGAGTAGATGTTTTTAGAACTTTTTCATCAAACTTGTGTTTGTTTTTTATTACTCCATATTTAGATGTTGTTGAATTTATTGTTTTTTCTTAAAATAACGTTTGGCATAAACATTGTTTGTTAAAATAAATTATCTTAGTATTAAACCAAAACTCGAAAACCATGAAAAAATCATTCCCCAAATTGTTTGTATTAGCAGTAGGAGTATTTGCAATGTTTGCAATTTCCTCATGCGAAGGCTTTGCTCCTACAGTAAAAGTACCGGTTACAAGTGAAGCAGAGTTCGATCTCACTCCTTCAAAAGATGCAAACTCCCTAGCATTGTTACGCCAATGGGACTTCAATCAGGATATAAATGCGCTGGTTGAGGAGTATGGTGGCGATCCTGAGAAAATTAAAGAGAGTAATGTAAAATCCGTAACCATAACCTTATTAGGTGATAACGAGATTGATTTGAGTAGCATCTTTAATTCAATTCAGCTTAAAATTGATCAGATTCCTGCCGCTCAGGAGGAGCTAGTTGCCGAAACAGCAGAAATTACTGCAAATAGCATCACATTCAATATAGTTAAGGGCGACATCTTTAACTATACTTTAGGCGAAGAAGGTTTTTCATTCCTTCTTTATGGTGATGTTAATTGGAATAACGTGATGCAAGTTATCGACTTTAAAGTAACTGTAGAATCTGAACTGGTTGTTGAGATTTTATAGATAGTTAACTACATAAAGAAAGGGCTGCCCAGTGGTAGCCCTTTTTTTTGCGCTAGATTTATCAGTCCGCACCCAAATATGCAGATGTTTTTGTTAGGGTGTAGAGTATTTACATTTAATACAAATAGAGGCTTAGGTAAGTAAATTGGCAGGTAGATTAATAGCGGTACCCAAATGCTTGTTTCACGGTTGCGTAGTGTTTCCCAACTATATTGTAAAAAATAGGCTGTAACCAATTAAATGTTTTAACTAATTTGCTAATGGATAATCAATTATAGGTTTGTATAAACAATACATATAAAAAGAGAGCAGTCATAAATCTGACTGCTCTCTTTTAGTAGTAAATATCTTTAGCTTAAAAGAATTTTGAGCGTAGATCTTTTATATCTGCATTCTCTTTTACCGCTTCGTAAGTTTCGCGCATTGAGCGTGATTGGTATAGATTAAGCATACGGGTTGCTTCCACGTCTTTATCTATCTCCTCTACGTTAATGGCATTTACAGCTAATGCAAAAACACCTGAGTTGCCTTCTATTGGCCCAACTAACTTACCCTCGGCAGAGTTAACTCCCGCTGCTACAACCGAAGGCTCAAAACCAACTGCGGGTAGCGTGAATGAAGTAAAAGTAATACCAGGGGCTTCTTGAACTTCAGCCGAAATACCGGTGGCAAGGTCTTGAATTGTGCTGGCATTTCCCATAGCCGTAGCAAATTGTTCTTTAAGCATTTCTGCTTTTTTCTGCTTGGTTAGTTCTGCTTTTATATCGTTTTGCACTTGAGCCAAAGGAGCAACACCCTCTTCACGAACAGCCTTGAGAGTAGCAACAACAAAGTTATCGCCAAATTCAAAAACAGGCGAAACCGCATTAACCTCTTCTTTATAAGCCCAGCGAACCATTTCTCTTGGGTTTTCAAGCCCTGCAATACGCTTGTCGAGTTCTCTTAGATTTGAGGCTACCCTTTTGCTTAGTTTTTGCTCTTGGGCAGCAGCGGTAAATTGCTCGTAGGTACTATTTGTGCCAGCAAATTCGCTTGCCTTTTGATAAATATTTTGATATGTTTTAGAACTTGGAATTACGTTCCGCTCAAGAATAGCAACCTGAACTTTTTTGGTGAGTTTACCTAACTCTTGAATTTCGATTATATGGTAACCGAACTGGCTCTGAACCATAACAATATCGCCTTTTTTGCCATTAAAGCAGGCATCGTTGAATGGTTTTACCATAGCACCCTCTGGGAACCAACCTAAATCGCCACCGTTTGCGCCTGAGCCTGGGTCGTCAGAGAATTCTTTTGCTATTTCAGCAAAGTTGCGTCTGCTCCTTTTCACCACCTCAAAAAGGCTATCGGCTTTTTGCTTTACAGCATCGAATTCGGGTTGCGACTGAACATTGGTGCTTAGCAAGATGTGACGAGCTTTAACCGAATCGGGAAGAAATTTAATATCAACCAGATTAGCCATTAGGTAGGAGTCGGCATCAAAAATGGGTTCCATAAAATCGCCTTCTTTTGCGCTAAAAGCCCAATCAGCAACCTCTTTGTTGCTTAGTTCCGATTCTTTGTAATACTTTTCGTTGAATGGAGTATCGGAGTTAAGGTTAGTGAACTGAACGGGATCCGATGCACTCTTGAATTCGTCCTCAATGTCATTAATCCACTCCTCAGCAATTTTAAAGTCTTCTTGTGAAGGTTCAATTGGGAAAACAACATATTCAACATCCCTTGAGGCTTGTTGCTTGTAGTTTTGCTCGTTGTCTCTATAGTAGCTGCTAATTTCCGACGATGAAACTGAGATAAGTGAATCGGCAATTGATGAGTATCTTTTTACAACAAAACTCATATCAACGCGAGTACTTCTGCTGGCTGCTGAGTTCTTGGCTTGCAAGTTGGTAACATATAACCCTTTTCTAATAAGGTTATTATATTTGGTGTAAAGCCTGTCTTTGATGATGATATCTTCAAGATATAACCAGATAGCTCGTTGAAAACCAGATGGATCATTGTCAAGATTCCTAAGGAATTGGTCAACCATAGCTACATCCACCTCGCCAGTTTGCGGGTTGCCAAACTCTTGCCTAATAATCGGGTGAAGGTTATTACCCTGTACCATATCAAATAGTTCGTCGGACGAAACAGCAATCCCCAGATTGTTGTAACTTGGCCCAAGAACATTTTCCTGAACGATTTGATTCCAAACCTCTTCCCGGATATTTTCCATAGTTTGCTCGTCAAGAGCATTTACTCTACGCGATACTTTATTCAGCTCAGCGATATGGTCAACACGTTCCTGGTAGTTTTGGTATGATATTGATTTACCAGCAATCTCTGCTATTTCAAACTGATTCCGGGAGAACAACGATCCGCCCGATCCAAATAAATCGCCTAGTATAAAAGCTAATAGGGCAAGTCCAATTACTACTGCAACCAGTGTGCCTGCGCGATTTCTGAGTTTCTCTAGTGTAGCCATTTAATGTTAATATTAGTTCAATAATTGCCAAAAATTTAAGGCTACGAATATAGCTATTTTACTGTATTGCATAAAGAGTTAGCCAACTTTTTCGGGGATTATTTTGTAAAAGCTATTGGCCGGAGCTAATCGTGTGCAGGTATGGTAAGCTGAATGAGGTCGATTCGGCTTCTGTCCATTTTAGCCACCTTAACGTAGAACTCCCCAATTTGAATTTCTTCTTGTGGCTTTGGGATGCTTTGGTGGTTAGAGAGCACAAAACCGGCAAGAGTATCGTAGTCGTCGGATTCGGGTATTTTTAAGTGATAGTTTTCGTTCAGATAGCTCACTTCTAATCGGCCAGAGAACAGGAATTGGGTTTCGCTAAGTTTCTTTTCTACAAATTCGCTTGAGTCGTGCTCATCGTCAATCTCTCCAAAAATTTCCTCAATAATGTCCTCTATGGTTACGAGTCCGGCTGTTCCTCCAAACTCATCAACCACAATGGCAATGCTTTTTTGTTCTTTTATAAACTGTGTGAGCAGTTTGTGGGCAAGCATTGCTTCGGGAACAAAGTCGAGTTTTAGTAGTTTTGACTTGATGCTCTGGGGCTTTTTAAATAGATCCTTGGAATTTACGTAGCCAATAATATTATCTATGCTACCATCGTAAACAGGGATTCTTGAGTAGCTTGTTTCAATAAATTTGCTGGTTAATTCAGGTATGCTCTCGTGCATTTCAATGGCCTCAATATCGGTACGGGGAATCATGCAGTCCCTTAGTTTTACCTCCGAAAAATCTAACGCATTCTGAAACATTTTTATGTCATGCTCTTGTTCCGAATCGTCGCTGTCGGGGTGATGGGCTTCGCCAACAAAATGGTCAAGATCAATCTTGCTGAAAATTTTCTGACTTTCTGCTGGCTTTATATTCATACGGAAAAGACCGTTGATTATTCCTAGCGAGATCCACGATGAGAATTTACTGATTGGGTAAAACCCAATGTAGAACAGGAGCATGGGCAGGGCAAAAAAGTTAAGAAAGTTGTTTGGGTGCGACCTGAATATTGACTTTGGTAAAAACTCTGCAGTTACAAGTATTAATAAAGTAGAAATTAGCGTTTGTGCAAGAAGAATCCACATTTCGTTGTGGATATGCGCACTGATTATTGGCTCTAGCAAGCTGGCCATACTTATACCGTAAACTACCAAGGCAATATTGTTCCCAACAAGCATAGTGGCTATGTATTGACCTGGATCGCGGGCAAACAGCTGTACTATTTTTGATGCAAATTTACCCTGTTTCCTATCGAGTTCAAGCCTCAGCTTGTTTGCCGACACAAATGCTATTTCCATACCCGAAAATAGCGCCGAGAAAAGGATTGATAAGCTAATTATAACTACGTTATAATTCATTTATTAATTACCTTTGGTTCGATTCGTTAGATTTTCGGCGGAACCTGCGGAGCAAAAACATAAGCAGAGCCACAACAACAAGAATATAAAACATGTAGCTGTTTGCAAATCCCACCTTAATGGTTGCGTGTACTGCCATTACCAGGCAAACCGCTGCTAGGGCAAGCCAAATGTACTCTAGTACTTTAGGGAGTGAGTTCATGGAGTTGTTTTTAATGATATAAAGATATTGATATTTTTTGTTTTTTATCCCATTGAGTTACTGCTCCTCTTCGAGGAAAAAGTTCCCTGATATTTTTCTGATTACCCAGTTGTCAAAATTCTCATCGGAGTCAAAACCTTCACCGAAGATAATATCATCTTCTGATGTTATTTTCACCATATCATCGGAGTATATCTTTTTTGCTTTTTGATCCCAATATAGTTGTTCTGTATTTAGAACTTGGCCTTTCCGGTTTTGGGCTACCACATCGTGGCGGGCAATCCAAAGTTCTTTGGCCTCGTAAAAAATGGCGTAGTTGGCCGTTATGGTCGATTCAATTTGCAGAG
>CAZTFJ010000007.1:14431-20754 GCA_964612255.1 uncultured Rikenellaceae bacterium
ATATCTAAAAACGGTTATTCCCTGTATAAATTCGTAGTAGGGTTCCTCTGCGTTCTGAAAATATTGAGTTTCGGGTGCCTTGATACTTATTCGTGGCTTTCCGTTTTCGGTGTATAAAATCTCAAAATTCTTTGCCATTAAGTTTGGCACTTGTTCGCGCTCGGCAAGTAGGTTTACCATTTCTATATCGGTTTCGCACGATACAAGCAAAATAGTCCCTACCAAGGCAGGGACTATAAATTTGAAGATCTTATTTGCAGCTAAATTTTTCAAGATATCTAACTAACCAAAATTAAGGTCGAGCTCTAACGGTTGTTGATTCATTAACCCAGCTACCTACTGTATACTGCTGATTTGGAGCTAGGTCTTGGAAGAAGATATCGTTCTGTGCAGGGAAATACTGAGTGTAAACTTTTATTAACCTCTCACAGTCGTCGGCTACAGTTGGATCAACCTTTTTGGCTTTGATAAATTGGTCAACGGCTGCCCAGTAAACAGTTTTTTTCTGAAAGTCATCACTAAAGCTGCTGCTAGCATCGGCATAAATATTTCCAATTAAAATATATGCATGTCCATTATTTGGATCGATATCAATTGCTTTGCGAGCAAGAGAGCGAGCTTCTTGTGGTTTTCCCATATCGTTAAAAGTTACATTGGCATACTCAACAAGGAACTTCGATTTTTGAGAAGAATCGGCTTCAAGTTCAACAGCCTTTTTGTAGTACTGAATACTCTGCTCAAAATCTTTGCTGTTTATTTTTACTCTTGCCAATTCGTAGGCGCGGGCTGAGTTAGGCTCTAGTGCAAAAAGAGCTTTTGCTGTTTTTACGTAAAAATCGGTTTGCTCGCAACTATTTGAACTAAGCAAGTTGTAAACCTTTTTTACAAGATCTAAGTCGTTAGGGTTATTGTCAATTCTGGGTTCAAAAATGTTCTGTAGGCTTTCGCAATCAGCAACGTTTGCATTTGAGAATATGGCGTCAACATTTTCTTTAACTTGTTGTAATCTACCATCTTCAGGGTCTGATGCAAGTTGCACGTCAAGATAATCAGCTATAAGAGCGTAGGTTTCAATAACCTTCTCAGCATCTAGTTTACCGTTATCGTACATCGTTTTGGCTAGAGCCATATAGGTATAAAGCACTGCTGATGACGACTGATCTCCTTCAATTTCAACCGACTGCTTAAGGTATCCAAACGATTCTTCGTAGCGGTTAGGGTCTAGGCTAATTAGGTCGGTACCCTTTTGTCCAAGTAATGATCCTTTGTCGCCAAAGTGTTCAATTCTCAAATCGTAAAGCATCATTAGCGAGTCAACTATTTCGGTTTTACGACTTGGAGTAGTTGCGGCATCGTACCACGACTTCATCATTCTAGCGCCACGGATATAAGTGTTTTTACTTGCGGCAGGGCACAGTTTTAATACTTTTTGCCAGTATGGTTTTGCCATATCGTAGTTACGCTGGTCGTAATGTTCACCGTAAAGCGATATGTTCATCACACAATTCTTGCGAGCTTCTTCGTCGGCACCATACTTGGGATCGTTTAGGTATGCTTGAGCCATAGCACTAACAGCGAGTAAACTAATTACTGCCGATAGGAGGCTAACTTGTAAAAACTTTTTCATTGCTCTTGATTTTAATGTTAATATGCTAAGTTATTAATTTTAGTCGTATTTACGCTTCACAAACCAAAAATCGTAAAAAGTAAATCCAATATTTATTACTCCGTATGTTTCTCTAATTAGATTGTTTGAGAGTGTGCCCTTACGACCAAGTTCCGCTGAAATGTTAAATGATGTGTTACTACGACGGAACGGTAAACCTACCCCAAAAGTTATGCCATAATCATTTATCTGGTTATCACGTAGTTGTAGGTAAGTTTTGCTGTGGTAGAATCCTGCGCGGTACGATATACGTTTTAGGTACGACCTTAAATCGTTAGCGTTGGGCGTAATTTGTATACCAAAACGAAGGGTTTCGCTCTTGCTAAGTGAGTCGCTTACATCAAGAAATTTTGCTTGAGTCCAGTCTTGCATTGTGTAGTCAAAACCAGCTAGCAGTATATTCTTATATCCAAAGGTTAAGCCTGCTGAGATATTTTGTGGAAAATCGATGCTGGCCTTATCGTATTCTTGAAATTGAATAGTATCGTTAGTTGCTAGATTTCTTATGAATGTAACCTGATGAGCATTAAGAGCCGTTTCGTTGTCGAGGGTTGCACCTAGGGTAAACTTATACTCTTTCTCGGCACCAAGGCTAAACGCCCACTGAGCACCAAAGCTAAGGGCAATGTCGCGAACAACAACGCTATTCTCGCGGAGAGTGTTGTTGTATGGGGTGTAATTGGGGAATGAGACTTGGGTTGAGTGCTTAATTGATCCGAAGAAATATGACATATTTGCACCAACCGAAAGCCCTTTGATTGGCTCAATGGCTAATCCAAAGTACGATTGAGTTAGCCCACCCGTACCTTTATAGTTGTATTTAATTGGCCCAATAGTGCTCAGAAGGTAAGGATCCATCTCAACATCTTTTATTCGGTATCCAACATTGCTGTAGGGTTGAATACCTGCACTTGCGCCCATCCATTTGGCAATGGGAAATTGAATGGCCAAGTGGTGAAGGTTACCGCATGAGTTGAAATTTGATTGTTCGTTGGTGCGGTAGTCTACTCCCACGGCTTCTAGACCAAAATCGAAGAGGAACGACATAGTATCTTGCGCGCTGTACGATGCTGGGTTTAGGAAGTTAATGGCCTTGTTACTCCTGAAGCCTTGAGAAATTCCGCCTAACCCTTTATTGGTGGCGTAACCTCTATTTCGGACTTCACCTAAGCCAAAACGGGAGTATGGCGAATAGGTGGTAAGGCTCTGAGAAAATATGGTTTGGGTTGAAAAAAGTAACGTTGCTATAAGCAGCAGTTTGCTATGGATTCTCATTATGTTTTAAAATTCTGTTAAGACCAAAAAGCACCAAATTGGGATGCACAAAGATGCTATTTTTTAACTTTTTATCAAAGAAAAATGAATTGCCTCCTGTAAAAACAATATTTAAAGGGGAATATTGCATGGCAATTATGTTAATGTAGCTTTCTATTTCGCCAATTACTCCGTTTAAAACCCCCGATAATATTGATGTTTCGGTTGTATTGCCTATAGTGGGGAACGAATTGTTAAATGTTACTAAAGGGAGCTTGGCGGTGAACTGATTAAGGGCTTTAAAACGCATGTCGATACCTGGCGATATGGCTCCGCCAAGATAGTTGCCCTCGGCAGTAGTAAAATCGTATGTTATGGCCGTTCCGCAGTCGATACAAAGCGTATTGCTGTTTGGGTATAAAGTGTAGGCTCCCACCGCAGCAGCTAGCCTGTCGGCACCCAATGTTTGGGGTGTTTTATAGCAGTTATTTATTGGCAAGGGTGTTTTGCTGGTGAAATGAAGCAGAGTAACTTGTTGTGAAATAATTTCTGCAATATATGCAGGAAATTCCCCAACGGCTGAAACTATGGATTTGCTAATGTTAAAATTGCCTAGCAAGTTTTCAATTGTCTTTGGGGTAAGATGTTGCGTTTTTTCAAGATGTGTAAGCTCATCATTTTCGAATACAGCCAATTTTGTTAATGTGTTGCCCACATCAATTATTAGGTTTTTGGTTGGCTCTATGTTACCTGATTTTATCACCTAATTACTTGCACTAGTTTGTTTTGCAATAATGCTTTGATGTAAGGTATCGAGCAAATTTAACGCTTCTCTAGTATCCTCAATATTTTTTGCAATGATGTATAACTTTTCGCGTTGCTCTTTTAGCTGAAATACCTTTGGATTTTGCTGTATGTAACCAATGATTGATGCAAATATAGTTGATCGATAGAATGGGGATATCTGATTTGAGATAAAATATCCTAAAAAGCTTTTATTTTTTAGTAATACTTTTTCCATTCCCAGTTGCTGGGCAATCCATCTAATTCTTACCACGTTAAGCAATTCGACTACCTGTTGGGGTAAATTGCCAAACCTGTCTTTCAGTTTGCTCTCAAAAGATTTTAGTTCGCTTATCTGGGTTAACGAGTCTAGCTCCTTGTAAAGCCGCATACGTTCAGGAATGCTGCCAATATACCATTCGGGAATAAGTAGTTCCAAATCGGTTTCAACATGACAGTCGGTTTTGTTGGGTTGCCATACAGGAACTTTTTCCTTTGATTGTTCGTTTTCGTTCTCGAACACTTGGCTAAACTCTTCCTCGCGGAGTTCTTGCATAGCCTCGTCGAGAATTTTATGGTATGTTTCAAATCCAATATCGGCAATAAATCCGCTTTGCTCGGCACCCAGCATGTTGCCAGCACCTCTAATATCTAGATCCTGCATAGCTATGCTAAACCCGCTGCCAAGTTCAGAAAATTCCTCGATGGCTTTAAGCCGCCTGCGAGCTTCTGGTGTAAGCCCTTCAAGTGGTGGTGCCAACAGGTAGCAGAATGCTTTTTTGTTCGATCGGCCAACTCTACCACGTAGCTGGTGCAAATCGCTAAGCCCAAACATATGGGCGTTGTTAATTATTATGGTGTTGGCATTGGAAATATCGAGTCCCGACTCAATTATAGTTGTTGATATAAGCACATCGTAATCGCCCGATATAAAATCGAGCATGGTTTTTTCAAGATTCTTAGGGTCCATTTGCCCGTGTGCCACAACGGAACTAACGTTGTGGCAAATTTTCGAAATCATTTGCTGCACCTCGCCTATGTTCTGCACGCGGTTATGTACAAAGAAAACCTGACCACCACGGCTTACCTCATACTCAATGGCTTCCTTAATAATATCGGTGCTAAAAGCGTGTAGCTCTGTGGCAATAGGATGGCGGTTGGGTGGTGGGGTGTTTATAATTGATAAGTCGCGTGCACCCATAAGCGAGAATTGAAGTGTGCGAGGTATTGGGGTTGCGGTTAGGGTTAGCGTATCAACATTTACTCGGAGTCTTTTCAACTTCTCCTTAGCAGCCACTCCAAACTTCTGTTCTTCATCAACAACAATTAGCCCAAGATCCTTAAACTTTACGCTGGCACCCAGTAGGGCATGGGTACCAATAATAATATCTACCTTTCCCTCGGCTAACCTCTGTAGGATTTCTTTTTGTGCCTTGGCCGTTTTCATGCGGCTAATAAATTCAATTTTGCAGGGGAAGTTGGCTAGCCGTTGGCTAAAGGTTCGGTAATGCTGCAGGGCCAGGATTGTAGTTGGCACAAGCACTGCAACCTGCTTACTATCTGTTACTGCCTTAAACGCTGCGCGAATGGCAACCTCGGTTTTTCCAAACCCAACATCGCCACAAACAAGCCTATCCATTGGGATGGTACTCTGCATATCTTCTTTTATAGATAGCGTTGCCTTTTCCTGGTCGGGAGTATCTTCAAATATAAATGAGGCCTCTAGTTCTTCTTGTAAGTAGCTGTCGGGCGAGTAGGCAAAGCCTTTTTCTGCTTTTCGCTTTGCGTAAAGGGCAATTAATTCTTTTGCAATGTCTTTTACCTTGCGCTTGGTTGTTTGCTTGAGCTTTTGCCATGCGCCAGAACCTAGCTTGTATAGCTTGGGTTGTTCGGTATCTTTGCCCCTAAATTTTGATATCCGGTGTAGGTTATGGATGCTAACTAGTAGCGTATCGCCATCCTTGTAGGTTAGCCTTACGGCTTCTTGCACCTTACCGTTTACGGTTGACTTTACCAGCCCACCAAAAATGCCAATACCGTGATCAACGTGAACTATGTAGTCGCCGGGTTTAAGGCTTAGCAACTCTTGCATCGAGAGGCTATCGCGTTTGGCGAGCTCGTTTTTGAGCTTGTATTTCTGGTATCTGTCGAATAGTTGATGGTCGGTAAGAATGCAGGTTTTGGTGCTGTGGTCGGTAAACCCTTGGTGCAAGGTTGTCCTAATGGGCTTGAAATGTAACTGCTCGTTAATATTCTCAAATATATTTTCGAGCCTCTTATGCTGGTTAGGGTTATCGGCAAGTATAAACGTTTGGTAACCTTTGTGGTTGAGGTTGTCTATATGCTGGGCAATTAGCTCAAAGTTTTTCTGAAAAGTTGGTTGTGGGGTTGTTTCGAACTCAATAATAACTTTGGTACTAAGTAGCTGTTTGATACCAAACTCAATGGTTTTAAAGTTTGGCAGCTGTTCGAAGAAATGTGCACCTGAGGCAAAATGGTTCTCGTTTTTTGCCGAATCGAATGCGGCATTCATTTGGCTAATAATAACTTCAAGTTCTCTAACCCAAATGGCTGTATTCTGGAGGATTAGCTCGGTAACCAAATGGCGCGGGGCTGTATC
>CAZTFJ010000008.1:0-6387 GCA_964612255.1 uncultured Rikenellaceae bacterium
TCGGTTGCCACTTCAACAAGCGACTGATCCTCAGAAACCTCATCGCCAACTGCTACCAACCATTTTGTAATTGTGGCTTCAATTATGCCTTCGCCCATTGCAGGGAGAACTATATCAACTTTACCCATTATATTAAATATCTTATAAGTTTATTTTTATGAGAGTAACAGCAATAGCGAAAAAATGTTGAACATACAAATTACAACAAAATTAGTAATGCTAAAGCTTACCGTCGGTAAATTGTTTTATAAGATGTTGATTTATAAACGATGAATAGTTATCGGACGTAGTGTAATAGCTGACCAAAAAAGTGTTTTGCGTGTCGGTTTGATGCTCTAGCGAAACCAACGGATCTCTGTGGGTAACTACCCACGGCAACAAGAGCATAGCTTGGGCTATGCGGCTTTTGGCTTCGGATAAAGCAATTGTATTTTTTACGGTTAGCTTTAGCTCATAGGCTTGTACGCTCTCGTTCTTACTAAACAATCGAATAGAATCAGAAGCAAGATGTGAATAAGGAATTTTTACAAGTTCGCCTTTACCTGTTTCAACCTCAATGGAACGGTAACCTACCTTGCGCAAAATGCCCATTTTATCGAGTACTCCGATTTGCTGATTTTCAGTAAATGGAATCTCGGTTTTTAGTATTATTCCCGAAATGAAATCGCGTAGGAAATACCAGCTAACAATTAAAACTAAACCTATAGCCACTGCCGATACCAGCACTGGATAGTACTCCATATCGCTAAATAACCTGCTTAATACGAACAGACCAAAGGCAAGCCAAACAATGAGTTCAATTAACGGGAATGTCCTGATCAAACCCTTTAGCACCCTTTTGTTTGATGTTACCGAGGCTAGCACTCTCGACAAATATCTGAGCACTATAAAAATGCCAATTGCAAAAACTAAATAGTAAATTGTCATAATGCAAGATATTAATCTAACACAATCCTTTTTCTTTTATAATATCAACTATAAATGGTTCCAAAAGATGATTTACAGCCCAAACTTCGGGGAAGCGCTCTTCTAGAATACCTGAACGCTCCATATTCTTTATCAGTACGAATGCTTCATGCTCTGGTTGCCTTAGCACCTTGGCCAAACGTTGCAAGCTGCAACGCCTATGTATTAGAATTTGAAGGATAAGTAAAAGCAGCTCATCGCTAATTCCCTGTAAGTGTTCAACATTTGGCATTTGAGGCTTTTTCAGATGAATAGTTTTACCTACAATCTTAACAATGTTTGTAAGCCATAGCTGCATAGCATAACCGGGGTTTCCATTTGATATTTGGAAATACCTGTTGAACAAGCGGGCATAGTTCCACTCGGATAGTTCGCTCTCGAATTTACCTTTATACTCAATGCTTAACCCGCCCGTTTTATGCCTTGCAACTATCAAATCTTTAAGTTCCTTGGCATCAAAAGGTTGACACTCGATATTGCCCATAAAAACGGTATCGAACTTAATTATTCTATTTATTAGCTGGTATGCAATGGTTCCGCAATTAACTATAAAGAAGTTTTGGCTAGGCAAACTCTCAATATAGCTATAAACAGCTCGTATTACCTCTAAACCTTCTTCATGACGTTCCCACCACAAATCCAAATCGTTTATGATTATAACTCGGGGCTGCGGATTATTCTTCAAAAACATATCTGGATTAGTATCTATTCCCAACCCTTTTTGCAGGGCTTGCTTAAAATGGACAAGTTGAGCAGATCCGCCTAAAGGTGCTTTTACTGAAACCAGCGCATGCTTAGGAAAGAATTTTTTTGCAATATATTTTGAAAGAGTTGTTTTTCCGGAATTTCGACCACCTGTTACCAGTAGAGCACCAGCATAACCTGCGTTATAACGCGAAGCCACTTGCTGAGCAATTTTTTCCTCAACAGGTCTTTCAATCCAAAGATCCTTGCTAAGTGTGGTACTACCGAGAAAAAGATTGGCATAGTAAAACGGAATTTTTTTCTGAACCTCACTGCTACCAGCAAGTGAGACAACCATCTCCTGCACCGATTGGTTGCTAAGCTTGTACTCCTTCTCAAAGTTGGTTAATTTTTGAGCAAGGAGGAGTCCTTCGCTCTGAGAATATAAAACACCCACAAGTTGGCGATTAATAAATTGATAAACGCTGTACCATGCAGATAAGAACCAATTGGAAGAGTTGGCTGACTTTCGCTTCTTTTGTCGATGCGCAATATCTTCAACACTACTATGGATTAGCTGGTGTAGTGGATCTATTGATGAAGCTAGGTATTGCCTTAAATCCTTTTGAAAAAATGATAGAAGCTCGTTAATTTTAGGTTCTTCCCTATCAATTTCGCTTATAAGCTCATCAATTAAGTTTAGCCTAAGATTTTTATACTCTGCACCACCATCGCTCCCATCTTCTTGGGCAAGCAGATTCTCAACATTAAAACTTGCCAAGCGAAGCTTATCATAAAGCGATTTTACGGTTTGGCTTAAACGTTCCGAAACTGTCTCCATTTCGCTTCGTGCCTTGCTAATTAGCTCCATCCCTACAAACAGCTGTACCTTACGCTTAAAATCGATAATACGTATTTCGCTTTGCGGAAAATGTCCTTTCTCAAGCTCGTTGAAAAACGAATCGCTATTAACTTGAACCTGTTGTGGTAACTCATTTAGAATAGCATTCACATCGGTGAAAAGACGCTCAAACTGATCTTGCATCTGAGGTGTTTTAATACCCTCTATTCGCTTGGTAAGTTCGGTAAGATTGGGCAGCTCATTGGCATCGCGATACTTTCTGAGCAGCTGACGAGCATCTTCAATCGATTTTAAGATGTTGTTTCTAGTCCAAATGTTTAGCTCATCTGTATTGCGACTGATTTTAACTCCAAGCCTATGCTGTAACGAAAGGAGAAGCAGCTCAACATGAATTTTATTTGAGTAAAGTTCAAGGTTTTCTCTCCAAGTCTGGGGGGCTTGCTCAACGGTTCTAACTGTATGCGAACGTTTACCAATAAGCTTAGCATATGCGCTTAGCAAATGGTTCGATTCTGGTTTTTCAACCACAAATATCATCCGCTGAAAGCTTTGCTCAAGGGTAGTATGAAAATCGGCTACTGCTTGCGATAGTGATTTGCTATAGTCATCAAAGGCAGAATTGAGGTTCAACTCTAGATCGCTTGCCATGCTACCAATTTTTTGCTCTAAAGTTGATTCGCCAACAACTTGTCCAACCGAACTTGGTAAATCGGAAAGAACTCGTCGGATATTACCCAAATACCGAAAAGTTACCAGGCCAAACTGGGTAAACAGCTCGTGGAAATCTTCAAGCCGATTTTCATTGATAAATAGAGAGGCCGATTTGGCCAGATCGAGCCTCCGGCTAATTGGCCAACCTAGGAAAGCTCCCCGTAGCCTACAAATTGATTTTGAGAATCGGATTCGCAACGAGTCGGAACGACGTATTTTAAACTCTGCCTTTCCGAAACTTATAAGCATTTTATTTGGTTTGCTCTTAATGCTTTGGTCCGATTTGAGCAAGTATACACTCAGCGAGTCGGCCAACGATTTTTGCCCGGCAGGCAAGTCGTCGTTTATAAATTTCGATATCCGAGACTTGATTTGGAATGCAAAATCGGCAAGCATTTTATTGAGCCCTATCTGATCGATATTTTTAGCGTTGACAATCGCATTCAGCATCTTAAGGCAATAGTTGGCAACGTCGGTATGGAAGTCCTTGAAACGTTGCTCAACCTCTTTAACTGAGTTACCAATAAAATTACTTTGCAGCAGATGGTGCTCGGCTGCCAACTTTTTAAGTTCAATAGTAAGCAACTCTTTTCGAGGATATCGTAAAATATCTGCCAAATTTACTTTATCGAGGTCGTCAGTCCTAACTTTCTCTGTATCCTTCGACTCGGGTTTTGTATTGGCGTTAACCAACTCGAAACTTGTACTAGCGCCAATAACTAGCGACGAACAAGGCAAATCGATTACTCCATTTATATAATCAACCCATTCGGTTGTTGAGCTGTGCAACTCTCTATTCATTTCTAGAATTGCCATACTGGCATCGGACGATTCGCGTTTTACAATCTGGTCCTCAGAGAGATTTTCTACTGAGTTGTTTATTACCTTAACGCTACCAACCAAACGAGCGTTCTCGAGCGCCTGATTGGCCAGGGCGTAAACACTATCGGTTTTGGCCGTATTGTAGTTAACAATAAGCAGTCGCACAAGTGATCCACGCCACCGCGAATCGGTAGTAATAAATTTTAGCAGCGACAACCCAAAGTTGAGGTTTCGGCTATTCCCATTCCACCATAAATCTATGCGCTTGTTTCTCTTACCATCTACCTGTATCTCCTTGTTATTGAAGAACACTAGGTTATAGTTTAGTTTTTGAAAAATGGAGGTGGTTTCAAAAAATTTATTTTGCGATGCAGATTTTCTGGGCCATCCCATAAGTATTGTGTTAGGCTCGAAACCAGTAAAACCATACACATGGGCTATCATTTGCATACCCTCATATATGTTTCCACAAGTGTGTCGCCTAGTAATTATGCTACGCCCCCTATGGTCTTCATCAACACTGGCAATGGCTGTTCTATCAAAAACAACATCCTCGTCGGGCTTCTCAATAAGCTCAAAGTTTGTAAACACACCCTGCTTGCCAACAATAATTCGCCCCATGTCAACCAAATGGGGTCGGGCTTTTGCCCCACCGCTAAAAAGAATTACGTTAGGGCTCCAGTTGCGCTGATTTTTTGCAGTAGATAACGATAGCTTAAACAACCCGAACTTAACCAACGACGACCATATTCCTCCCCATGTATCGCCCGACTGCAAGCGGAGCTCTTTACGTTTGAGAAGCAAAAATATGCCTCCCAAAATTATTGTGGCGCCAATCATAGCAACAAAATCGAGTTGAATCATTACCACAAAACACGCAATGGCACCAATTATGCTAATCCAGCCAGGAATTCGAAAGGAAGGGCGAAAATCTGATCCTGCCCAATTCTCAATAGCACAGGTTAGATTTAAAAATCCGTAAGTAATTATAAAGAATATAGAAACAACCCTTGCAATAACGTTAAGTTCGCCGATTAGGATTCCCGAAAGCGCAATAATAAATGTTAGTAGCAACGCATTACGAGGTTCATTGCCCTCACCCACGCCCTTGGCGAAAAGTTTGGGGGTAATTCTATCCATTGCCATTGCTTGCAAAATTCTTGGAGCGCCCAAAATACTCCCAAATGCCGACGAAAGGGTGGCACCCCAGATTCCCGCTACCACAAGTGGTGAGTATAACGATATATTTAGCAGCACTCCTGGATCGTTTAGCAACACATTCCTATCAACAGTATTGGTGAAAAATAAAACCAACCCTATGTACACAATAAAACCCACAAGTACAGCAGAAATGGTACCCACTGGTATTGCCTTTTTGGGGTTAGCCAAATCGCCCGACATGGAAACACCAGCCTCGAAACCCGTTACTGCAGGAAAAAAGATTGCAAATAGCGCAATCCAAGGCAAAGAGTTAGCTGCCGACCCAATTAATGTGGTTTCTGGAACAAAATCATGCTTGCCAAGTACTATTGATACCAACGAAAGAGCTAAAACAGCCAAAATTACAAACTGCATTTTTAGCGCCAGATTTGTACTAATAAAAGTTATTATGGTTACAATTAGTAAGGTAGATGCACCGGTAAGGCGAATTGCATTGAGCGTGGGTTCAATTCCAAAAGCAGTAAGCACCGTTTCGGCAAAACCAATAAGATACAAACTTACACTAAAAGATAACCCTACAAACAAGGCCAAACCTAAGGTTCCTCCAATTGGCAACCCCAAGCTACGCGAAATCATGTAGTACGTACCCCCAGTTTCAACCTTCTTATCTGTAGCTATACTTGCAACGCTAAGTCCTGTTGTTGATGAAATGAGATGAGCCACTAGGATAATACCTAATGTGCCCCAAAGACCTGCCTGCCCCACAATCCAAGGCAAACGCAAGTACATTATTACACCTAGTATGGTGAGAATTGAGGGAGTAAAAACACCCTTAAATGCTCCAAACTTATTTCCCTTTTTTGCCATTGTTCAAAAAGACAATTAGTTTCTATTGCATATTATACACATCATCGAAAATCAAATATACGCAGAGCGTATGGATTTTCTAACGTCAGCAAACATTATTTTTAGCATTAATGGCAAAAAACTAAACAAAAAAAGGCCTCCATAATAATGGAAGCCTTTGAATTATTGAATTAGCAGTATAACTACTTCTTACGAAGCACAAAGTGCCAGTACTCCATCGATCCGGTTGCAAATGAGTCGTAGCGCTCAGTACCTTTAGCACCAGGCATCGCCTCTGGAAATGGGTCCCGTCAGTGTCTTTTCAGGGCCTCCGT
>CAZTFJ010000008.1:6397-20276 GCA_964612255.1 uncultured Rikenellaceae bacterium
GTAGCGCTCGGTACCCTTAGCACCAGCAAACTGCAAGAATGATTTGCGAAGGAATCCAGGAACTTTTTGCGAAATAACAGACTCGCGGCGTTCATGGTCGCAATCCAACGCTTTAACCACATTCTTGGTAATTTCTGTTTGGCTAATAATCTCCATACCGCTTGAAAGTAAATCCTCTCGGATAGACTCCATTTCACCCTTCTTTATCATATCGGCAAAGCAGAAATGGCCACCGGGCTTCAACACACGGTTTACTTGACCAAAAAACTGCCTGATACTCCTGTAGCAACGCGCCGACTCTACATTTACCACCACATCAAAAGAGTTGTCGGCAAATGGAGGCTCCTCTGCTACACCAGTAACAAACTTCAACCCTTCAACCTTATGATACTTGTTGCAGAAATCGATAACACCCGACGAAATATCCATAGCGGTGTACGACTTGGGCTTAAAATAACGGGTGATGTAAGAAGCACCTCCTCCACGACCCGAGCCAACCTCTAACACATCTTTGCCAGCAACATCTACGCTACGAACTACATAATCGTATATCTGGATACAATACCTATTTATCTCATCGTGGTTCTGGAGTTCAAGCACTGGGTCGCCATTAAGGCTCTGGTAACCATAGTTCATGAATACAGCATCCTGATTCTTATCGAACTTGATGATTAGGTTATGCCACAAACGCCACATGGGCCGCCTAATGGCGATTGGCATCTCACAATATTTTTCTACTAGTTTTTGCATAAAGGCTAATTAATGGTTAAAATTTGTGTGCCTAAAATACTATTATCTTTTAAACAACAGACAAAGAAAGCTAAATTTCATAAATAATAGATTATTTCTATTTTAAAATTAAAAATTTTGAAATTATTTCCCTAAGCCTCTCCCTGTTTATGGGCTTTGAAATGTAATCGTCGCATCCGGCCTCAAGCGCATCCTCCATATCACCAGGCATAGCATATGCTGTTTGTGCAATAATACGGATATCTGGGTTAATCTTTTTAACCAAACGGGTTGCTTGATAACCATCCATTACAGGCATTTTAATATCCATAAGTATTAGGTGGATATTGCCTTTACTCTTAACCAAATCTACTACCTCTTTACCATTTACTGCCCATAAAAAGTTAGCGTCTGTTTTCTTAAGCAGCTGCTTAAGGTATAAATAGTTAACCTCATTGTCGTCGGCAATAATAATATTGTAATTACTCATTGGTTTCTCACCTGCCAGCTCTGGTGTGGCACTATCTGAACTGGAGATATCTGCCTTTTTGTAAGGGATTGTAAAGTAAAAGGTTGAACCTTGGCTGGGTATTGATTCTACCCAAATATTACCGCCCATTTTGTTAACCAAAGCTTTAGAAATAGACAAACCCAAACCCGTTCCACCAGCCTGACGGGAAAGGTCTGTTTCAACCTGTCGAAATCTGTCGAATATTTTGTGCTGCATACCTTCTGGTATACCTACTCCAGAATCTTGGACATAAAACTCAATCATAGAGTTGCGAAGGTGATAGCCAAATGAGATTACACCTTGCTTGGTGAATTTAAAAGCGTTACCAATTATGTGTGAGAATACTTGCCGCAATCGTGTATCATCAACTTCTACCAGAAGTTTAGCATCGGGAGAATCTATGTAATACTCAAGTGCTAAACTGCAATTTTGTGCCTTAGAGCTAAAAAGCATATATTGCTCATTGATAAGCTCATTGATATCAACCTTTTTAGGATTAAGTGTTATCTGGTTGGCCTCAATTTTCGAAATATCTAACAAATCGTTTATTATGGCCAACAGTTGATGACCACTTTTTTGGATAATATCTAAATACTCGTCGCGCTCTTCGTTGGAAAGTTCCTTGTTTACTAGTAGCTGAGAAAACCCTATAATTCCATTCATTGGGGTACGAATCTCGTGACTCATATTGGCCAAAAAAGCCGATTTTAACTTATCATGCTCCTCGGCTTTTCTTTTAGCCTCAAGCAAATCGGCATTAATTTTAACTACCCGCTCATTTGTTTCAATAAGTTCTTGGTTCAGGCGTAAGTACTGCTCGTTCTGTTTCTTTAGTTTCTCCTCACTATCGCGAATTAGCTGCTGGCTTTGCTTTTTATCGTCAATATCTCTTACAACTCCCAAAAGCATCTTTTCCTTGCCAGAACTCAACACTGCAATACTTACCTCAACATCTTTTGATACTCCTTTTTGTGTAACTACTTGCAAATCGAAGTGGGTAGGCACTTCGTTATTATTTTCAATTAAGCCGAGATTTTTCTCAACAAGAGCCCAACTATTGGAGCAAAATAGTGTGTTTAAGTGGAAATGGTTGCTACAAAGTTCGTTTGCCGAGTAGCCAACAATATCAGCAAAACGCTGATTAACATACTCAAACTTTTGATTACGCATTAAATATATGCCATCAAAAGCATTCTCTACCAGCATTCTAAAAAGTTCCTCGCTTCTTTTTAATGATTCAAGCGCGAGTTTTCGCTCGGTAATATCTATAAGAATTCCTTCGAGGGCAACAAGGTTTTTGTTAGAATCATAAACTCCAACTCCTTGCTCCCAAAGCCATCGTTCCTCACCACTAGCTGTAACAACGGGGTACTCAAACAGAAAGGTTGACTGATTTTTAACCGCTTCGTTCCATTTTTGGTGCACGGCCTCACGAAAATCAATTCGAATTAGGCTGTTAAAAGAAACCTTCTTGTTCCCAATCAACTCATCGGGTTTGTAGCCAAGCATCTCGTAGCTATGGCTACTTATAAACTCCACGGTAAACTCTTGATCCCACCTACAACGATAAACAACTCCTGGTAAATTCTGTATTAAGGTTTTGAACAATCGGCGCTGCTCTTTAAGTTCCTCGGTTACGCGCCTATAGTGAGTTATGTTGCTTACCAGTATTAAATATTTTGCTGGAGGAACACTATCAATCTTTGAAATTTGCAATTCGAGAGTAAGCCTCGAACCAGCTAATGCATTGAGCTGAATCTCAACCTTGGCATTCTCATTATCTGAAATATGCTGTAGAGTAGCGCTCAACCTCTCGGCCTCAATAGCACTCATAAACCTAAAAAGCGATTGCCCTACAAGCTCATTTATTTCAACTCGCAATATCTCGCAAAACCCCTTATTAGTATCTTCAATAACTCCAGTAGAACTTAGGAGTAGTGCCGCAGCGGGAATTTGTTTTAACTCAATGGTTTTCGACATAAATTAGATTTGCTGACGTTCTCACAAGCCCCTAAGATAAAAAAATGCATGTTATTATTTAGATATTTTTGACGATGGGACTACCCTATTTGACAACCACGACAATAGACTGGCTAAAAAGCTTTGCGCGCAGACACAATTTCGATTTATTTTATTGGAACTACCCCAGCTAAGCATAAAATAATTATCTTTCGATTCTTGAAAAACGAAATTTTTACACAATGACCAAAGAAATTCGCACTCCCAACCTTTTCCAAGCCTTTATCCCCATCCTTTTTCTTATTACTTTTTTGGTACTCAATGTCTACTTTTTTGGCGAGGATACCCTATCGGGGGCCAATCAAATTGCGCTTTTACTTGCTGCTACTATTGGAGGAATTGTTGCAATTTATCTGGGCCATAACTGGTACGATGTGCGCAAGCAAGTGGTTAAAAGCATTAGCTCAGCAATGCCTTCGATGTTGATTCTTCTGCTCATTGGTTCACTAGCTGGCACCTGGTTGCTTAGCGGTGTGGTTCCCGCAATGATATACTACGGGCTCAAAATTTTACATCCCAGCATATTTCTACTGGCCTCGGTAATAATCTGTGCCATGGTTTCACTGGCAACGGGGAGTTCGTGGTCGACTGTTGCAACCATAGGTGTTGCCCTGTTGGGCATTGGCAATGCTCTTGGCTTTAGCAATGGAATTGTAGCCGGAGCCATAATCTCTGGCGCTTATTTTGGCGATAAGATGTCGCCCCTTTCCGATACCACCAACCTAGCTCCTGCCATGGCCGGAACAGACTTATTTACTCACATTAGGTATATGGTTTTTACCACAGGGCCATCAATACTTATTACCATGGTGATATTTCTGATTTTAGGATTTACCTATGATTATTCCGGTGGGGAGGCTAACGTACAAACTACCCTTAATGCCATTGAGAACACGTTCAACATAACCCCCTGGCTATTTCTTGTTCCCATTATTCTTATTATTATAATAGTAAAAAAGATGCCCCCACTTCCGGCACTTATGGCAGGGACATTGCTAGGTGGAGCTTTTGCCATAATTTTTCAACCCCACGTGGTAAATCAAGTGTCAGGAATTACAACTAGCTACACCATGTCGTCGTACGTAGCCATTATGCAAAGCATGTTTGGCGATATATCCATAATAACCGAAGATGTTCAGGTTAACGATTTATTAAGCACACACGGTATGGCTGGTATGCTAAATACCATTTGGCTCATACTCTCGGCCATGATATTCGGTGGGGTGATGGAAGCCGCAGGGCTTCTGGTTCGCATTACCGAGAGTGTAATTCGATTTGCCAAAACCACTGGTTCGCTTGTTGCCACAACGGTTGGAACATGCCTGTTTTTCAACATTACCGCCTTCGACCAGTACATATCTATCGTTGTTCTTGGCATGATGTTTGCAAAAACTTACCGCGACCGTGGCCTTAAACCCGAAGTGCTTAGCCGGGCTCTGGAAGACTCGGGAACGGTAACATCTGTTC
The DNA here is from genome assembly GCA_964612255.1 of uncultured Rikenellaceae bacterium. Classification (GTDB taxonomy): domain Bacteria; phylum Bacteroidota; class Bacteroidia; order Bacteroidales; family Tenuifilaceae; genus Perlabentimonas. Next base: position 11,124 of record CAZTFJ010000008.1, read on the forward strand.
TAATTCCATGGAACACATGTGGCGCCACCCAATCGGCTGTGCTGGGAGTTCCTGTGCTAACCTATTTACCCTATGCTTTCTTCAACATTATCAGCCCGTTCATGAGTATCTTTATGGCCTCCTTCAACATTAAAATACGAAGGTATACCGATGAGGAAAAAGGAAAAAACAAGAACATCAATATTGACGATGAGTAAAATCATCTAATTTGCAGCTCTCTTAACCCATTCCATCAATATCAACAGAATTTTTTACGGGAAGTCAATTCATTGTTTACTAATGAATTGACTTCTCTTTTTATTTAAATTAACCTGAAATGTAACAGGGTACAAAACAGTATAAATATTTGCCTTTTTAAATTACAATCCGTAACTTCGTTGCCACAATTCACGAACAATTACTACTGAATTATTTAATTATAATTTCAAATTGAAACGTTAACTTAAAAATACTAACACTATGGTAACCGATTTGAATAGCGTTTTTTCCGACTCAGCTAAAAGCATGAAGCGCTCAGCCATTCGCGAGCTGCTAAAGTTAACCCAACAACCCGATATCATTTCGTTTGCTGGCGGATTGCCTGCGCCTGAAAGTTTCCCCATTGAGCAGCTGAAAGAGATAAGCTGCGAGGTACTCGACACCGAAGGTGCACAAGCACTCCAATACGGTGCAACAGAAGGCGATAAGCGCTTGCGCGAGATTTTGGTAGAACGTTACAAGAAGGAAGGGCTTAAACTCGAACTTGACAACCTGATTATTACCACAGCATCGCAACAAGCATTAGATTTAATACCCAAAATTTTTATTAACCCGGGAGATAAAATCGTTTGCGGTTTGCCATCGTACTTAGGCGGTTTATCGGCATTTAGCACATACGGAGCAAATATGGTTGGCATCAAACTCGACGATAAAGGCATGCGCGCCGATTTGCTTAGAGAAGAACTCGAGAAGATGAAAGCCAACGGCGAAAAGCCAAAGTTTATCTACATCATCCCCGATTTTCAAAACCCTGCTGGTATTACCATGCCAAAATCGCGCAGGCTCGAGATTATTGAAATTGCCAAAGAGTTCGACGTGCTAATTGTTGAGGATAGCCCCTACCGCGAGCTACGTTTCGAGGGCGAAGCGCAACCCACCATGTACGAGCTAGATGGTACAGGTCAGGTTATTCTGCTGGGAACCATGTCGAAAATTTTTGTTCCCGGTTTCCGTATTGGTTGGGTAGTTGCCCACGAAACAATTATTGATAAAATTGTTATGGCTAAGCAGGCAACCGACCTTTGCACCGCCCCATTTGTACAGAAAATTGCTGCCAAATATATCGACAAGGGTTATTTTGACGAAAACCTTCAGAAAATTATCGACAGCTACCGTATTAAGCGTGATGCAATGCTCGAAGCCTTCCGTAAGTATATGCCCAAAGGTGTTAGCTGGACCGAACCCGAAGGTGGTTTGTTCCTTTTCCTAACCCTTCCAGAGAATATGAAATCGGAAGACCTCTTTAAAATTGCCATTGAGCAAAAGGTTGCGTTTGTACTTGGCCACGTTTTCCACTGCGATGGTAGTGGCACAAACACCATGCGCCTTAACTTCTCATTTATGAGCAAAGAGCTAAACGACGAGGGTGTAAAACGAATGGCCGATGCCATTAAGCAATTGATGTAAAAAAGATTACACAATTCACAATATTCATAAAGACGGGAGCGACAAGAGAAATCTTAGCCTCCCGTCTTTTCTCTTCAAAGCTTTTGCTACCTTTGGCTTTGCTAAATGCATTGCACCATGACCCTATCGGTAGTAATTGTAAACTACAACGTAAAGTATTTCCTTGAACAGTGCCTGCTTTCGGTTAAAAATGCCGCAAAGGGCATTGACACGGAAGTTTTTGTTGTTGATAACGCCTCGGCCGATGGCTCATGCCAAATGGTAAAGGAACGGTTTCCTTGGGTTACGCTTATTGAAAACACCGAAAATCTTGGATTCTCCAAAGCAAATAACCAAGCTCTTAGAGTTGCCAAAGGTGAGTTTGTGCTAGTACTTAATCCCGACACAGTGGTTGAGGAAACAACATTTAGCCAGTGTATCGACTTTATGCATACCCATCCCCAAGCCGGAGGATTATCAGTAAAAATGATTGACGGAAAGGGGCGCTTCTTACCCGAATCGAAAAGAGCCCTGCCCTCGCCTTCGGTTTCGTTTTATAAGATATTTGGGCTATCGCGCCTTTTCCCACGGTCCAAAATATTTGCTCGCTACCATCTTGGGCACCTTAACCCCAACGAAGTAAACGAGATAGAAATTTTGCCCGGAGCCTTCATGTTTATCAGAAAATCGGCGCTTAACAAGGCTGGGCTATTCGACGAGTCCTTCTTCATGTATGGCGAGGATATTGATCTCTCGTATCGCCTACTGAAATGTGGATATAGAAATTACTACTTCCCTAAATCAACCATAATTCATTACAAGGGCGAGAGCACTAAGAAAGGTAGCATTAACTACGTGCTGGTTTTTTATAAAGCCATGATGATTTTTGCACGTAAACATTTCTCGCAAAAAAATGCATTTTTATACACATCCCTAATATACATAGCCATATATTTTAGGGCTGCACTTAGCATTACAAAACGAGTAATTTCTCGTTGGGTTCAACCCACTGTTGACGCTGCCATTATTGCCTCAGGAATTATACTCATAGTTCAATTATGGGAACACGTTCGCTTTGGTATGGCAAACGTGTACCCTAACAATTTAGTTAATATCCTGTCGGTAGCATACATTGCTATTTGGGTAATATCAATTTGGCTATCGGGTGGTTACGACAATCCCAAAAAACGCTTTGCCGCTATAAAAGGAGTTGCAGCCGGTAGTATAGTTATACTAATAGCATACTCGCTGCTTCCTGAAGATATGCGATTCTCGCGTGCCATAATCCTACTTACATCTTTATACACCATAATACTTATACCTCTTGCACACCTGCTAGTAAGTTGGCTTGCGGGTAATAAAAACGATTGGCTAAAAAAAGATAAGCGGGTAGTTATTGTTGGAAATCCAGCAGAAGCCAACAGGGTTAAACAATTACTGGCTGGTGCAATAACAAGTTGGAAACTAATTGGCGAGGTAGCACCACTAGATAATAGTACACAAACCCAGCAGCTAGGCAACCTAAATCAACTACATGAAATTGTACGAGTTAATAATATTGATGAGGTAATTTTCTGCGCCTCCGACCTATCGTCGCAAACAATTATTAAATCGATGCTGTCGCTGGTTTCACTTGGAACCGATATTAAGATTGCCCCACCCGATAGCCTTTCGGTTATAGGCAGCAATTCAATCGACTCGTCTGGCGATTTGTATTCAGTTGATTTCAATACTATTACTCAACCAGCAAGCAAGCGAAACAAAAGAACGCTCGACATTGCCGTTGCTTTGTTACTAATTATTGCACTACCTTTTTACGTACTATTTAACCCAACCCTTAAAACGATGTTTAAAAATTTACTTAAAGTGCTAATGGGAACATACAGCTGGGTAGGTTTTACTAAAACAAACAATGGCCAATGGCTTCCCAAAATTAAGCCTGGGGTATTTACTGTAGTAGGACGTAATAATGAGACTAAAAACCAACAGATAGAAAAAACAAATATGATGTATGCCAAAAACTACAGCATAACCAAAGACATAAGCATTATTTGGGAAAACATCATCAACAAAAATAATAACCGATGAAAAGATTACTCATAGCGCTCTTAATGGCCATACTTATTGCAGGCTGCTCTGCCCCTGCTGAGAAAAATTACATTAAGCTAAACGGATTTACCCAAGGAACTACCTATAGCATAACTTATTACGATAGCTTGGATAGAAACTTTGCGCAGCCCATTGAAATTATACTGGAGCAGATTGATAGTTCCATGTCTGTATATCGCAAAAATTCAATAATCAACAGGTTTAACGAGAGCACAAAAGGAATTGAGGTTGATAGTTTGCTAGCCAAAGTGGTTGCAATCTCGTTACAAATTAACCAACAAACCAACGGAGCATTCGATATGACAGTGGGACCACTTGTTCGCGAGTGGGGCTTTCATGCTAAGCAAGGCGAAGTTCCCACCAAGCAAACCATAGAACATTATAATAAGCTTGTTGGGATTGATATGATAGAACTGACTGGGCTTTCATTATCGAAAAAGGAACCAGAGGTAGCCATTGATGTTAATGCCATAGCCCAAGGATTTACTGTTGATGTAATTGCTGAATATTTGGAAGATAAACACGTTACAAATTACCTAGTTGAGGTTGGTGGCGAGATTAGAGCCAGTGGTATAAGCCCAAGGGGAAAGCATTGGCTGGTTGGAATTGACAAGCCAGAAGAAAATGCCCTCTCGGGAGAGAATCTGCAGGTGATTATTAGCTTATCGGGCAAATCGTTGGTAACCTCGGGAAATTATCGCAAGTTTTTTGTACGCGATGGCGTAAAGTATAGTCATACCATTGATCCCACAACCGGATACCCCGTAACCCACTCGCTGCTTAGCGCAACGGTAATTGACCTAACCGCTGCACGTGCCGATGCACTTGCCACCGCTTTTATGGTTATGGGTACCGAAAAGACTAAACAATGGCTAGAGCACAACCCCGAAGTTGAGGCATACCTTATTTTTGCAAACCAAGCTGGAGAATTTCAGGTATGGATGTCGGCTGCAATGCAGAAGCGAATTGTTGAGTAATTCGCCTATTGGATTATCCGTTTTGTCTTTCTACTGGCAAACCACAAGCTCCGCTTCCGCAACCGCAGCCAAATGAGCGATTGCTATTGGAGGCCGATTCGCAGCTATCTGTATCTGGTTGCTTCTTGCCAAAAAGCGAGAAGGCAAAAAAGAGTAAACCAGCTAAAAGTAAAAATATTGCGAGAGTGACCAGAATTAGTATTATCGTTTTCATATTATTATGTGTTTACGGTGTAAACACTGCTGCTGGTAAAATGTTCAGCTAATGGCGAGCATGCTCAAAACAAGTACCACACGAGCCCTTAGCATTTTTTTTCGACCAGCATTTAATCTCGTCTTGCCTTGCACAGGTTAATCCTCGCTTACGCATTTCGCGATTATGTCCGGCAGAGGTTTCGGGGAATTTGTGCGACTTATGAAAGAATATTTTCACCCCCATAAGAACAACCACTAACGCCATAAGGGTTACAACAACTAACAAAAGGTATAGGAACTGCATATTATTATTTTTTACAAAGTAAGTTAGAATTTTTGATAGTTTGAAAACTTGTACACAATGGATTTTTAATTTAATTTTGATTTAACAACATTATCGATATAAAATAGGCACGCTTTTTGAATAATTTCACCTTTGTTTTTCAACCAATTACAATTAGTGAAACAAATAGTTAAATACAAATCCACAAAAAGAATTGAATATGAAAAAAATTGCGCTGGCCATTCTTAGCATCATCACAATATCAAATGCCGTAATGGCAAACGGTGAGGATGTGGTAAACAAAAACATCCGAATGATTGCTCAGGAACTAGAGGCCAAATACCCTGGCAGCGGAAAGATTAAAGTGGCAGTTCTAGAATTTAGAACAAGTAACAACCAGATTACCCCATTCAATCAACACATTCAGGACGAGATTAGCATGTTTTACCAATCGAGCAAACGATTTGAGGTAATCGACCAAAATGCCATGAATAATGTGCTAAAAGCATTCAACTGGTCGCTCGACATGAGCAACGATATTAGACATCTCTCCAGCCTTACTGAAGAAATTATTAGAGCAATAGCAATAGTACCCGAGGTTTTTATCTATGGACAAATAAATGATAGAGGCGACAAGATTAGCCTTACTGGCTACCTTGTTCCCAACGGATTAAAAAGTACTAACCACTACTCCACAAAAGTGTTCGACTCATCGGCTTTTACCGATAAATTGCTGGGCAAGCCTATTCGCAAGCAAGAACCTAAGCCCCAACCCAAACCACAAGTAGTGGTGGTTGAGAAAGAGGTTATTGTAGAAAAACCTGTTTACGTAGAAAAAGAAGTTATTGTAGAAAAAGAAGTATACGTTGACCGTCCAACATCTCCAAAACCAGAAAGTGAATTTAAGGGAAAAGTTGGCGATATTGAGTTTGAGATAACTCAAACCAAATCATTTGGCGACAGAATTGAAGTTGGACTTAATGTGGTTAACAATGTATCGGACGATAGGATTAACTATTTGGAGGCTCGGTTTATTGATCCCGATGGAAACGAGTACAAATCCTATTACAACCATAGTACTTTCAGAAAACGAGACCTGATAGAAGGAATTACCATTAAAGGTACAGTAACCTTCAACGATGGCAATTTCAGAAAAATACAGGATATGGCTGTTCTTGAAATTACAGTGTTTGGAGAAAACAACAAGCAGCTAGGAGTATTACGGTTCCGAAACGTACCGGTAAAAAGATAGGTTTAGATTTTGATTGGTTTAATCTTAATCCCTCTGAGTTATCCGTATCTAACCAGAAAATCAGACGGCAATAAAGAAAATTTAAAGCTGCGTTAGCGCGAGTGAGCTAACGCAGCTTTTTTATTGCCTTCTGCCTAAACCATATCATTTATTGATTGTTTGGTATATATCATTTTAAATCATTTCATACCTTTGAATACAATCACAAACATTCAGCAATATGGCAACCAATAACACTAAAACAAAATCTGTAGATAAAAAAGAGATACTAAACGACTATTATATTGCACGACTAAGCCGCGAAGTAAGCCTCTTAGGGCGAAAAGAGGTGCTTACAGGCAAAGCAAAATTTGGAATTTTTGGCGACGGCAAAGAGCTTACCCAAATTGCCATGGCCAAAACTTTTAGGGAAGGCGATTGGCGCTCGGGCTACTACCGCGACCAAACCTTTATGATGGCTGCCGGGCTATTTAGCGCCGAAGATTTTTTTGCCCAGCTTTACGGACAAACCAATGTGGAGTTGAACCCCGGTAACGCTGGCCGCTCATTCAACAACCACTTTGGCACGCGCTCGCTTAACCCTGGAACCACCTGACGGCCATGAGACACTCATCGGCCGCTATTTCGCCCACTGCAGGACAAATGCCTCGCTTGCTTGGACTAGCTTGGGCATCGAAACTATTCCGCGAGAACAAGGAGTTACATCATTATACAAACTTCTCGAACAAAGGCAATGAGGTAGCCTTTGGAACCATTGGCGATGCCAGCACATCGGAAGGTCACTTTTTTGAAACCATGAACGCTGCCGCTGTGTTGCAAGTACCAATGGCAATGACCGTGTACGACGATGGGTATGGAATATCGGTTCCACGAGAATACCAAACCGCTAAGGGAAGCATATCGGAACTACTATCGGGAATTGCTAAAAAAGATGGCGAGAAAACCGGGATGAATATACACAAGGCTAAGGGATGGGATTATCTTGAACTAATTGAAACCTTTGGCAAGGGGGTTGAACATGCGCGCAAAACGCACACACCTGCCCTTTTCCATATAACAGAGATTACTCAGCCACAGGGGCATTCCACTTCTGGTTCGCATGAGCGTTACAAATCGGACGAAAGATTACAATGGGAGCAAGACTTTGACTGCAACAGTAAGTTTAGGCAGTGGATAATTGATAACAAGGTTGCCACCAGCGATGAGCTAAACACTATTGAGGAAAAAGCCGTAACCGATGCCCGTGAGGCCAAAAATGCTGCTTGGAAAAAGTACACCGAGCCCATTAAAGCGGAACGCGATGCCCTTGTTAAGATAATTGACAACCGCTCATGCGTGTGCAAACGCGAGCATATTGATAAGGTGGGTATTATTACTTCCGACCTTAAAAAGATACCTAACCCAATACGCAAGGACAACATGAGCGCCGCCAAGCGTATTCTCAGACACGTATGTACCGATTGCTCAATCCGCAAACAGCTGCAAACCGACTTAGCCGCTTGGATGAAGGATAACTACACCCAAGCCCACGACCTTTACAGCACCCACTTATACTGCGAAACAGAAAAATCGGCTCTTAGGGTTAAACCTGTTCCTGCCCAATTCTCTGAAAACTCAACCAACGTATCAGGCCGCGAAGTGCTTCGCGACAACTGGCATAAACAATTCGAAAAAAATCCATTGCTAGTAATTTTTGGAGAGGATGTTGGAAATATTGGCGGGGTAAATCAAACCTACGAAGGGCTGCAGCAAAAATTTGGCGAGATTAGAGTAACCGATACCGGGATTCGCGAAACAACAATAATTGGCCAGGGCCTTGGTGCTGCCATGCGCGGGTTGCGTCCCATTGCAGAGATTCAATATTTCGACTACCTGCTTTACGCCCTGCAAACCATGAGCGACGACCTTGCCACCCTACGTTGGCGTACAAAAAACGGGCAAATGGCTCCGCTAATAATCTCAACCCGAGGTCACAGACTCGAAGGGGTTTGGCACTCGGGCTCGCCACTAAGTATGGTTATCAACTCAATTAGGGGTGTTTACGTTTGCGTACCACGCAATATGACTCAGGCTGCCGGTATGTACAACACGCTAATTGAAGCCGACGATCCGGCACTGGTTATTGAACCACTTAACGGCTATAGACTTAAAGAGAAAATGCCCGATAATATTGGTGAGTACAAAATTCCATTGGGCGTTCCTGAAGTACTTCGTGAGGGAACAGACATTACCCTAGTAACCTACGGAAGTTGCGTTCGCATTGCGCAGGAAGCCGTTGATCAGCTATACGAATTTGGAATATCGGTTGAACTAATTGATGTGCAAACCCTACTCCCATTCGATCTTCCCAATACGGTACTCGAATCGGTTAAGAAAACAAATCGCGTGGCATTTTTCGATGAGGATGTTCCCGGCGGTGCAACAGCATTTATGATGCAAAAACTTGAGGAGCGTGGGGCATTTAGCTATCTCGACTCAGAACCGCGCACCATTACCGCCAAAGAGCACAGGCCAGCCTACACCACCGATGGCGACTACTTCTCGAACCCTAATGCCGAGGATGTTTTCGAAACTATTTACGATATGATGAACGAAGTTAACCCGCAACGCTACCCAGACCTATACAAGTAGATATTAACATCATAATAAAGAAAAAACGACCAAAGCAACTAAAGCTTTGGTTGTTTTTTTAC
>CAZTFJ010000009.1:0-19522 GCA_964612255.1 uncultured Rikenellaceae bacterium
AAGGACAGGAGGGGAGACTGTTGACAGATATTGTATACATGCTTAAATCTGTTTTTATGAGCTGAAAGTACCGAGATTCCAGATGTAGTGCCAAACCAGATATTTCCTTGCTTGTCGCGAAATATTTTCCTAATCTGATTTCCTGCAATTGAATAAGGGTTGTTCTCATTGTTAGCAAATATGGTAACATCGTTGGTTTCCACATTATACAATCGGGCACCACCTGAGTAACCTCCAACCCAAAGCATATTGTTTTCAATTGGCAAAAACGAGTAGGCCGATCGAAAAGGCAAAATGTATTTTTTGTGCGTCTGCTTACAAATCTTGTATGCCCAGTCGGCAAAGTTGGCTATCCAAAGGAATGTTGTGTCAGGGCCTTCAATAATGTCGCTTGCCGATTGGCTGTGAAGCATATGCCCATCAATTTCGGAGGAAGGAATTTTCGCAAACTCGCCACTTTTCTTGTCTATTCTATATAGTAAGCTATTTGCACCTCCCACGTATATATATCCATCTATTTCGGCAATGGAGTGAAATGGATATATTGCATTCTCAACAAACTCTCGCTGATAAACTTTTACAGCTTTATCTTTAAAATTTATATGGGTAAGTACACCTCCGTAACCATCTATCCATAAGTTGTTTTGGCTGTCGAACAGAATACTTACCACCCAGCTATCGGTGTTTTTGAAAGGAGTACCAAAAAACTGTGTTACTTTTTCAAAATCATCGGTATTAGGCCTATACTTGCACAACCCCCCTTCGGTTCCAATCCATAATTTACCCGTTCTATCAACAGCCAAGGTGTAAACATAATCGTTGGGTAGCGAGTTGCTTTTTCCGTTAGCTTTGTAGGTTATAAAAGATTCTCCATCAAACCGCATAAGGCCTTCGCGAGTGGCAATCCAAATATACCCAATACCATCTTGTGCTATATCTGAAATTTTGTACGACGAAACCCCATGGGTTTTTCCGTAGTTAGTAAACTTGGTAAATTGATCGAATTTAACCGATGAGTATTTTTTGCGATGTTGAGGCAGGCAATTGGAAGCATAGGCCAAAAAAACCAAAAAAAGTGCAAGCCGGATGACAATCCATTTCTTTGGATGCAGACAGGTAATTTGCATTAGGATATAGGGCTTGGTTTATGGTTTGAAGCAAATTTATGAATTTTTTCAAAATAAATAGAAATAATTACCTTTGTGTTAATTATCATCCTCAGGATATTTCCCTATGAGTTTACCCGACAAAAAGATAGTTGATTTTATCAACGAGCACCATGTGCTTACCCTGGCCACTTGCAACGATGAAGAGCCTTACTGTGCTAATTGCTTTTATGTTTACCTTGAGGAGGATAACAGCTTGGTTTTTACCTCCGACTACGATACAAAGCACATCAAACAGGCAAGTCACAATATATACGTGGCCGGAAGTATTGTGTTGGAAACTAGCATTATTGGTAAAATTCAAGGGGTACAGTTTCAGGGTATTATTAGCGAGGCTCAGGGCGATACTCACGCCAAGGCTCGTGCGGCTTACTTAAAACGATTCCCTGTGGCTATGCTTATGAAAACCACACTTTGGGTGGTCGATTTAACCTTTTTAAAGTTTACCGACAATAGGCTAGGTTTTGGCAAAAAGTTAATTTGGGAAAAGCCGCTTTTGGTAAACCCATTCTTCTCTAAACCCAACGAGTAATGATATTAGTAACTGGTGGTACTGGCCTTATTGGTTCGCATTTGCTATTCGAACTTTGCCAACGCGGGCAAAAGGTACGTGCGCTAAAACGTACCAATAGCAACTTAGCCATTACCCAAAAGGTTTTTGAGCATTACTCGTCTCAGGGAGTGGATCTTTTCAACCAAATAGAGTGGGTAATTGGCGATGTAGAGGATTACCAATCATTACGCAATGCTTTGGTTGGTGTTGATGATGTGTACCATTGTGCAGCCATGGTGTCGTTTAGTAAGCGCGACGAGCGTCGTATGCTCGAGGTGAATGTTGGTGGAACCGCTAATGTGGTTGACGCCTCCCTTGAAATGGGGGTTAAACAGTTTTGCCAAGTTAGCTCAGTTGCTTCGCTGGGTAGCCCTATAGATGGTAGTTTAGTTACCGAAGAGTCAATCTGGGGCAAATCTAAAGGCAAATCGGGCTATGCAATAAGCAAGTTCCGTTCCGAGATGGAGGTTTGGCGTGGCATAGAGTTAGGATTAAACGCCACCATTGTAAACCCATCGGTAATTATTGGCCCAGGCCGCTGGGATAATGGCAGTGGGCAAATTATTGGCACCTTATCCAAAGGGTTTCCTTTTTACACCACAGGCATAACAGGTTATGTTGATGTTAGAGATGTAGTTGCCTCAATGCTATCGGCAATGGATAAAAAGCTTTGGGGCAGGCGCTTTATAATAAATGGCCAGAATATCTCACATCAAAAGGTGTTCGAACTTATTGCAAAGGCTCACGGAAACAAGCCGCCTACAATTGAGGTAAAACCTTGGATGACTTCCATAGCTTGGCGCGCAGCTTGGCTTGTTAGCCAAATTACCCGAAAGGCTCCTGCAATTACCCGCGATACTGCCAACAGTGGCCACAGCATAACCTACTACTCACCGGAACGGATGGTGAATGAGTTGGGCGTTAAGCCCCGAACAATTGCCGAGGCCATAAAAAATACTGTTGAAGCAGGGGCTATTGGTTAAACCCCTTTTTTTCGAAACGCTAAGCCTATAATTACCAAGCCTGAAATTACCAGCGGGATGCTTAGCCACTGACCCATATTTAGCATCATATCTTGCTCAAATCCTACTTGGGGCTGCTTAATAAACTCGATAACAAAGCGGGTTCCAAATATAATTATCAGAAAAATACCAAACAGAATTCCCGGTTTTGGCTTAGCCTCGGATTTTTTGTAGATAAGACAAAGAATTATAAAACCAACAAGATACGAGAGTGCCTCATATATTTGAGTTGGATGCATGGCTGGGATTAAGTCAACCGGGGTTCCGGGGCGGTAATCACGAACAAACTTAAAACCCCAAGGTAAGCTGGTCTCAACCCCATAAATTTCTGAATTCATAAGGTTGCCAAGGCGAATAAGCACACCCGCAAGGGCAACGGTTATTGATACCCTATCGAGTATGTATATGGTGGGTCGCTTGGTTTTGCGGCTAAAGAGGTACAATGCAGTTATAATACCAACGGCTGCGCCATGGCTGGCAAGGCCCCCTTTCCATATCTTAATAATTTCAAATGGGTTAGAGAGGTAGTATGCTGGTTCGTAAAACAGGCAATGGCCTAGCCTAGCCCCAACTATGGTACCTACAGCAACATATATGGTAAGCGAATCGAGATATCCCTCGGGCAACGACTCCTTTTTCACAAAACGTTCAAAAAGTTTGTACCCAAGTAAAAACGACATGGCCCAGAGCACGCCGTAGTAGCGTACCGAAAGTGGTCCTAACGAGAAAATCTCTGGGTCAACATTCCAAACAATATGGTTAAGCAGCATCATAATCCTGTTTTTATTTTAAGGCGATAAAGTTAAAATAAATTGGGCAACTGAGCCCAACGCTACATGTATTTTAATGTTAAGTTCTGGTAAAATGGGTGGTAATATGGTGTTTTATCATTAGCTAGTTTCAACATATTTTGTAATTTTGAACAATTGTTAAACAGAAAATCTTATACTATGTTCTCAGGAATTGTTGAAGAAGCCGCAAAGGTTGTAAACCTTACCAAGGAGAAAGAAAATTTGCATATTACCCTTACGTGCTCATTTGCCAAGGAGCTTAAAATTGACCAGAGTATCTCGCACAACGGGGTGTGTTTAACCGTTGTTAAGCAAGAGGGCGATACCTATACCGTTACTGCCATAAAGGAAACCCTCGACAAATCAAACTTGGGACTCCTGAAGGTGGACGACAAGGTAAACTTAGAGCGCAGCATGAAGCTCGAGGCGCTGCTCGATGGCCACATGGTGCAGGGGCACGTTGACCAAACTGCAGTTTGCACCAAGGTTGAGGAGGCCGATGGAAGCTGGTACTATACCTTTGAGTACGACCCAACCAAAGGGAATATAACAGTGGAGAAAGGTTCTGTATCGGTAAATGGTGTTAGCCTAACGGTGGTAAACTCAAAGGAAAAAACGTTTCAGGTGGCCATTATTCCCTTTACCTACGATATTACCAACTTCCACACCTTTAAGGTGGGCACTGTGGTAAACCTAGAGTTCGATATTGTTGGAAAGTACATTTCTAAGATCCTTAAGCAGTACGTTGAGGGTGGGATGCTCGATAAGCTAATTAAAAATTAAATTTTCTTATGAAAATTACATCGCCCAAGCTAATGGCGATAATAATTTCGCTAATTGCCGCAGGTGCCTCAGCTATTCCTGCGGCAATTCTTGTTGGGTTGCAAACCGAATTCTCCTTGTTTGTTTTTATGGGCTTGGCCGTTGTGGTATTTGCTTTAATGTACTTGCTGGTTAAGCAAATGCTCAACAGATTTATTTTTGAGAAGATAAACCCAGTTTACAAAACTATTCAGGAACTCAACGTCTCTAGCAAGCAGTTTAAAAAGGATTTTGAGGGTAAGGATATGCTTAGCGAGGTGAATCGCGATGTGCAGCTGTGGGCGCAGAAAAAAAGCTCAGAGATTGACAAGCTAAAGCAGCTCGAGGATTATCGTAAGGAGTTTCTGGGAAATGTGTCGCACGAGTTAAAAACCCATATTTTCAATATCCAAGGGTATGTGCTCACCCTGCTCGATGGGGCGTTGGAAGACTCCACCATAAATCGGAAATATTTAGAGCGAACCGAGAAGAGTATCAACAGGCTAATTTCTATTGTTGAAGATTTAGAATCGATATCAAAGTTAGAGTCAAAGGTGATTAAGCTCAAGTATGAGCGGTTTAACCTTTTGCAGCTTATTACCGAGGTGTTTGAAGCCCACGAGATAAGAGCTAAGAGCCGGGGCATTAAGCTAATTTTTGATGGCGACTACAGTGAACCTATTTGGGTTGAGGCCGACAAAAAACGGATGTACCAGGTTATATCTAACTTGGTTACCAATTCAATTAACTATGGTAAGCAAGGAGGGCGTACAAAGATTTCCATAATGGATATGAACGAGAATTACCTAGTTGAGGTAAACGACAATGGCATTGGTATTGCCAAGCAAGACATACCCCGTCTTTTTGAACGGTTTTACCGGGTAGATAAAAGCCGATCGCGCGAGCAGGGGGGCACTGGTCTGGGGCTTGCCATTGTTAAGCATATAATTGAGGCGCACCAACAAACCATAAACGTGCGCAGCAGCGTTAACGAGGGTACATCGTTTGTGTTTACAATTAAAAAATCGCCTTTAAAAAAGAGTGTTCTCTAATCCTTCTTATGCAGCCCGCACTCTTTTGTCTCTGGGTTCTCCCACCACCATCGGCCAGCGCGGATATCCTCGCCAGGCTCAATGGCACGGGTGCAGGGAAGGCAGCCAATACTTGGAAAACCCTTTTTGTGTAGCGGGTTAACCGGTACGTTATGCTCGTTTACATAATCCCAAGCATCTTGCTCGCTCCAGTTTATCAGTGGGTTAATTTTAATAAGGCCATTACCTTCGTCCCACTCAACGGTTTGCATATCCTTACGGGTAACCGACTGGTCGCGGCGAAGCCCACAAATCCAAGCATCTAAACCTTCAAAAGCCCTTTTAAGCGGCACCAACTTGCGAATTCGGCAGCACTCCTTGCGATTTTCTACGCTGTGGTAAAATAGGTTTATGCCCTTTTCGTTTACCATCTCCTCCACATCCTCCTTGTTGGGGAAGTAAACCTTAATTTTTATCCTGTACTTGCTGCAGGTGCGGTCAATCAAATCGTAGGTTTCGGGGAAAAGACGGCCAGTATCAAGTGTGAAAACGGATGTTTCTGGCTTAATTTTTACCACCATATCGGTAAGCACTTGGTCCTCTAATCCTAAACTCGACGAAAGAGCAACCTTGCTGTTAAACTTATCTATACAGTATTTTAACACCTCTTGTGGTGTTTTATTTTCTAACTCTGCGTTTAGCTGTTTGGCCAATTCTTTTCCACTCATGGTAAACAATTTTGCTATTGATTTTGCTGCAAATTTAAGATTTTTCTACAGTTTGCCCATCACTTTCGCTTTTGTCGGGTTCCTTTCGTCTTGCTGGTTTTGTTGGCTGTAGTTTTTTTTCTGCTGATATTTGTAGCTCGTTGTGGTTTTGCCTGCTTAGGCTCTGTGCCTAATTTTTCTCCTTCTTCCCCTTCAACTAGCCTAAAGTCGAGCTGCTTTCTGGGCAGGTTGGTGCGCCACACTTCAACCTTAAGCTCATCGCCAAGTTGGAATTTCTTATCGTTTTGACGGCCTACAAGGCAGAAATTTTCCTCATCAAACTCGTAGTAATCATCGTCTAAATCGCGGATAGCAACTAGCCCCTCGCACTTGGTTTCAATTAGCTCAACAAAAAGGCCAAAGCTGGTTACGCCAGTTATTACGCCTTGGTAATGTAGCCCAATTTTATCGGACATAAACTCAACTTGCTTGTACTTAATCGATGCGCGTTCGGCCTCTGTAGCCTTTATCTCCATATCGGTAGAGTGCTTGCAAAGGCGTTCCAGCTCGTCCTCGTTCTTGGGTTTTCCACCATCCAAGTAGTGAGCCAGTAGGCGATGCACCATCATATCGGGGTAGCGGCGAATGGGTGATGTAAAGTGTGTGTAGTGCGGAAAGCCCAGACCGTAGTGCCCAATGTTGTTGGCCGAGTAGCGTGCCTTAGCCATAGAGCGTAGCGCAAGGGTTTCAATTAGGTTTTGCTCACGCTTACCCTTTATTTCGTTAAGCAGTTTGTTTAGCGAGCGGCTTATTTGCCTGTCGGTACCACCCTCCACGTTGTAACCAAAGCGGGTAACAAAGGTGCGGAAGTTATCGAATTTATCGGGGTTGGGCTTATCGTGAATACGGTACACAAAGGGTTTAATCTTAAAATTTTCCCTTGCCTTACCAATTTGCTCTGCAACCTTACGGTTGGCCAGTAGCATAAATTCTTCAATTAGCTGGTTTGCCTCTTTTTGTACCTTAAAAAACACGCCCAGCGGTTTGCCGTTCTCATCAAGGTCGAATTTAACCTCAGCCCGATCAAAGTTTACAGCTCCTGCCTTAAGCCTTTTGTGGCGTAGCTTCTGGGCTATGCTGTTAAGCGTAATAATTTCGGTAGCCATATCGCCTTTTCCGGTTTCAATTACCTCTTGGGCCTCTTCGTATGCAAAACGTCGTTGCGAGTTAATTACTGTGCGACCAAACCATTCTTTTTTCACATTCCCTTCCATATCCATTTCAAAAACAGCCGAGAAGCATAGCTTTTCCTCGTTTGGTCTGAGCGAGCACACAAAATTCGAAAGCCGTTCGGGAAGCATAGGTACGCATCTATCAACTAAATAAACCGATGTGGCACGCTCTATGGCCTCACAGTCAATTGGTGAGCCTGGCTACACGTAGTGGGTCACATCGGCAATGTGAACACCAACCTCAAAATCTTTGGCGTCGGCAGGGTCAATTGTAAATGTGGGGATTTTTCTAAAATCGCGCCGTAGGGCAATTTCCTTATCCGAAATTTTATCCGATATCTTTTCGGCTACGCGGTTTAGCTCCTCTGGGAAGTGGTATGGTAATTCAAATTCGGCCAGAATGGCATGCATTTCAACCTCGTGCTCTCCTGGGTTACCAATAACTTCAACCACCTCGCCCATAGGGTTTTTGGTGTGCGTGGGCCAGTCGGTTATGCGGGCAATTACTGCTTGCCCGTTTTTGGCTTTGTTCTGCGCATCTTTGGGGATAAACAGATCGTAGGGCATGAGCTTGTTGTCGGTAATAACAAAGGCGTAATTTTTTTCTACCTCAATGCGCCCCACAAAGGTTCGCTTGGCTCGTTCTACAACCTCAATCACTTCGGCCTCCATACGCTTACGGCGGCGTTTAGGCGATAATGCCACCTTAACCCTATCGCCATGCAGGGCGTGGTTTAGGTTATAGTCGGGAACAAAAACCTCCTGATTATCGTCAGTTATAACGTAGGCGTTACCGTCTCTCTCCATTTCAACAACTCCCTCAAGGGCGGCCGACAGCATCTTAACCATAAACTTACCGGGGTAAACCTCGCGCAGCGCATCCTGCTCTGCCAGCTCGTATAGCACCTCATTAATTAACCGTTTGCTTGTTGAATCCTTAGCGCCCAAATGCTTTGCTATTTGCTTATAGTTTAGGCTTTGCGATGGGTTTGATGTGAAAATGCCCATGATAGATTTCATCAGCATATTTTTATTAAACCCTTCGTTCTTTTTTTTAGCCTTTTGTTTTTTTGCCATATTGTTGCATTTTATAAGATGTAAAGATATGAATTATTTATGCCGCTAAACGAATTACAATTTAAAGTGTTTGTTAATTATTATACGGCTAAATATTGCGCTGTGATAGTATGTATTTCTGAAATTATCTTATTTTTACACCATGGCAAAACTATTTAAAGACAAGCTAAACAAAGAGTTAGGGTTAGTTGATGTTTTTGTGCTTAGCACAGGAGCAATGTTTAGCTCTGGATTTTTCTTGTTACCTGGCCTGGCTGCATTTCACACAGGCTCTTCGGTGTTCATATCGTATTTAGTGGCAGCTGTACTAATAATGCCAGCCATGTTTAGCATTGCCGAGTTGGCCACTGCGCTTCCTCGTGCTGGTGGGGTTTACTTTATGCTCGACCGTAGCTTAGGCCCAATGATGGGCACTGTGGGTGGTATAGGTACTTTTCTTGCCCTAGTTCTAAAAACAGCTTTTGCTCTAGTTGGTATTGGTGCGTATGCCTCAATTTTTTACGATTTGCCCATCAAAATTGTAGCCTCAGTGCTTACCGTTATATTTATGATTTTAAATATTCTTGGTGCAAAAAAAACGGCTGGGCTTCAGCGCTTTTTGGTTTATTTCCTGATTGCCGTGCTTGCCCTATTTATGGTTGAGGGGTTTAGAGAAATTTTTAGCATTGGAGCTACAACAGTTATAAAAGAAAAAATGCATCCTTTTGCCACTAATGGGCTCGAGGGAATTTTATCTACCGCAGGTTTTGTTTTTGTTGCTTACCTTGGGTTAACTCAGGTTGCCAGCGTGGCCGAGGAGATTAAGAACCCCGAGCGTAACATTCCTTTGGGAATGATTTTATCGCTTATTGTAACAACCGTTATATACGTTGGTGGGGTTTTTATTATGGTGGGTGTGCTACCAACCGTCGATTTCTTTAAAGATTTAACACCTGTTTGGACCGCATCGCAGGTTATTTTCAAGTGGATACCTGCCAAGTATGGTGGATTGCTTGTGGTGGGTGCTGCCATAGCAGCATTTGCATCTACTGGTAATGGCGGGCTTATGGCCGCATCGCGATATCCCATGGCAATGGCTCGCGATAGGGTAATACCTCGCCTGTTCACCAAACTCAATGCCTATAAAACACCAATTTACTCCATTCTAATAACATCGGTATTAATGCTGGTGTTTATTTTTACTTTAAGCGAGGAGGGAATTGCTAAAATGGCCAGCGCCTTTCAGCTCCTAATTTTTATCCTCATTAACTTTGCTGTTATTGTAATGCGTAACAGTCGTATACAAACTTACGACCCTGGCTATCACTCACCCTTATATCCTTGGATGCAAATTTTTGGCATACTAACATCTTTGTTATTAATAATATATATGGGTTGGGGGCCAGCCATTTTCACTATTTCCGTAGTGCTTTTTGCCATGATTTGGTACAACTACTACACCCGCAAATATGTTAAGCGCGAGGGGGCAATATACCATTGGTTTGCTTTGCTGGGACAAAAACAGCATGATGGGCTCGAGAATGAGTTCTTGGCCATCCTTAAAGAAAAGGGATTACGCGAGGGCGACCCATTTGACGAGATGGTGGTAAAAGCACAGGTTACTAGGTTATATTCAAAACCAATTGGTTTTACCGATTTAATAGGATGTGTATCGACAAGGCTTGCAAAAAAAATAGATAATATCGGTGATGAAACCATTAAGCAGGAATTGTTGCAGGTAACGGCAATCGACCCAGCGTTGGTAATACCTCGCATTTCTATTCTGCATGGTAAGCTTGAGGGAATTGCTGAGCCCATACTGCATATTGTAACCTCTGAGGTTGGTGTTGAGAAACCAGTAGAGAAAGGTGAAATATCATCTAAAGATAACATTAGGGTATTTTTTGTGCTGCTTAGCCCAATGGATAATCCTAAGCTACAAATGAGGCTGCTCTCCAGAATTATGGATATTGTTGATCGCGAAAAGTTTGTTGAATCGATTTGTGAGCTTGCCAACGAGCGTGAAATAAAAGAGTACCTGCTGCATAACGACAGGTACATAACCTTAGAACTTGTCAAAAATAGCTCTACAGAGGAACTTATTGGTAAAATGCTTAAAGAGATTCGTTTCCCGCACGATGTTTTGATGGCTATGGTTCAGCGCAAGGATAAATTTATAACCCCCAAGGGCGATACCGAACTCGAGGAGGGCGATATTATTACCATCATTGGTGAAAATAAGGGCATTAAGAGTCTGTTTATGAAGTATATTCATGTTGATAGCTAGCTAACACATTCCAATTTACAATGCATATTTCTTTCCCAAGCAGTTTGATTCACGGCCGGCTAGTAAAACGTTATAAGCGTTTTCTGGCCGATGTTACACTAGATAATAACCAGCTGGTTACGGCACATTGTACAAATTCTGGCTCAATGAAAAGTTGCTTAGAGGAGGGGGCCGAGGTTTTTCTGTCGCCAGTGAACGATCCCAAGCGAAAAACAAAATACACCTGGGAGATGATAAAGATTGATGGTAAATGGGTAGGCATAAACACCTCGATGCCTAATATGCTGGCATTTGAATGGGTTAAGAATGGCATAATTCCAGGGCTTGAGGGATATACAAGCGTGAAACGTGAGGTTACCTTTGACGATAGCCGTTTCGATATTTTTGCTGAGAATGAAACCGAAAGGTGTTTTGTTGAGGTTAAAAATGTTACCATGAAGGAGGGCGATTTTGCCCTATTCCCCGATGCTAAAACCACCCGTGGTCAGAAACATCTAGAAACGCTTATTAAAGTGAAGCAAAGTGGAATACGTGCGGTTATGCTATACGTGGTGCAACGGGTTGATGTAAACAGGTTTGCTCCCGCTTGGGATATTGACTCACAGTATGCTCAATTGCTGCAAAAGGCATATAGTGAGGGTGTTGAGATTATCCCCATTCAGGTTCAAGTGCTACCAACTGGTTTTAACTTGCTTGGTGTTTTACCCTTTTGTTTAGAGCTTCCCGATAAAAAGGTTTTATAAAAATTTACCCATTGATAATTGCGTTTTTATAGCTAAACACAAAGCCTACTCGCCAAATTTTACGCAAGTATTCGAAACAACCTATAAACTTGTGCCCGCTATCGGGCATTTGTTTATCTAACAATTTTACCCACTCGTCAAATTACTAGTATTTTAACCATACTGGCTTAGTTTTTGGTACATATTAACATTGTGTATTTTAATTAATCCGTTATTAAATTGCTTTATGCAAAGATTAAAGGATATAACATGCCGAATAATTCAAACCTTTAAAAGAGCAAATGCGTAAAAAAAGAAAATATGCAATTCTTTTCACAAGTAGTTGTTATTCAGCCATTAGTTGCTTGCTAGGTTTATAATCTCTTGTTTTTTGATAAAAAGTTGGAACTGGACATTACGCTAAAGCCTTAATTTTTAGGCCAATGTTTTTGAGAATAATTGAAAAAAAGATTACTTTCGCCTGTTAATATGGGAGTTTTGTCAAAAAAATATTTAAATGTTTGTGTTTTTTCGAATAACTTTTAAAAAGCAGTATTTGGCAACTTCTGGTTTGAGAATAAAATATTCATCGATATGAAAAAAACTATACGCAAAATTATGCTGGCCTCTATTTTGGTTGTAGCCTCAGGGATAGCCATGGCTCAGCTTAATTTCACTACTCGTACAATTCATGTTTCCTGTTCCACAGGAAGCGATGCCACAATTACTGTTGATGTTACCAGCGGTAATAAAGGCAACATTATTGTGCAATGGGAAAATACCTTAACCAA
This sequence comes from uncultured Rikenellaceae bacterium, assembly GCA_964612255.1. Lineage (GTDB taxonomy): Bacteria > Bacteroidota > Bacteroidia > Bacteroidales > Tenuifilaceae > Perlabentimonas. The sequence goes on from CAZTFJ010000009.1 coordinate 12,160, forward strand.
CGAAAGCGATTTGGTTGTGGTAAAAGGGGCTCCGGCGGTTGTTAAATTTCCCAATGACGGTCAAAAGCAATTACCCATTTCAGCTGGTGAGTATGTTATTACTGTAGTTGACGCATCCGATGTTAAAAATATTGATAGTAAGACTTCTACCATAAACATTAAACAACCAGGTTCTGTTGACTTTGTTGTTTACAATCCAGATGAGGGTCTTGCTAACGGAAAAATTAGGGTTAAGGTTATCAATCCCGATGATTTTTATACCTACCAGTTTAGCATCGATAATAGTAACACTTTTCAAACTGACCCTACTTTCAAAAATCTTGCTGCCCAATCGTATGTAATAACCGTAAAGGTTACATCAGGCAATACTAGCTGTTTAAAGAGTTATTCCGTTGACCTAAAACCATAGTAGCTGAGGTTGATTTTGTGATGGTTACTGTTGATTTTTTTATTTAAAACTTGCGCTATGAATTCATTCCTTCGATATTCACTCCTGATTGGTAAGCTCCTTACCATATCCATTCTGTCAATGGCACAGATTAGCATTGACAATACTGTTGATCAGCACATATCATGTCCCAATGGCAATGATGGACAGATAACCGTTAGCGTGTCGGGAATGGTTGCTGGCAACTACTATGTGCAGTGGGAGAATTTAGATGATGGCACATCCGATTTTAGGGTAATAACTCTACCCAAAACAACGGTGGTATTCCCCGATGAGGGTGATGGTAGCGTGAATATTACAAGCGGAAGCCACACAGTAACCGTTATTAAGCTAACGGCTCCCATTGATGTTGCTAGCAAATCGGTATCTGTTAAAGAACCCGATGCGCTTAGCTATACTGTATCTCAACCAACATGTGCCGTAAACACCGGAACAATTGAGATTGATTCGCCAATTGACGATAAGGGCGTGTACAGCTTCGAATACAGTGTCGATGGAGGAACTACATATCAGGCAAGCCCTCTATTCGAAGGGCTCTCCGATGCCGATTATGATATCAGCGTAAAAATAATCTCACATACCGATTGCTTACTTACCGATGTTGTTACAGTTAACCCTGCACCAACAGCACCTGCAACGCCAGAGGCTGATGTAACACAGCCTACTTGCGCTGTAGCTACAGGTACAATTGAAGTAACACTTCCTGTAGGTGCAGAGTATGAGTATAGCAACAATTTTGAGGCAACTTGGCAAGATGGAACAGTTTTCTCTGGCTTAGATCCCGATACCTACCTTATCACTGTGAGACAAAAATCGGATATCACCTGTAAATCAAACAAAATATTTACTATAAATGCTCAACCCACGCCACCTGCAGCGCCAACAGCAACAACTACCGATGCAACATGTGCTGGTGGTGGTACAGTTGAAGTAACATCACCTCTTGGTGCCGGGTACGAGTATAGCATTGATGGTGCAAACTATCAGGCATCAACAACTTTTTCCGATGTTGCTTCTGGTGATTATGATGTTACTGTTCGCTTGGTGGTCGATCCGCTTTGTATATCTGCACCAACAACCGTTACGGTGAATGCTGCAGCGGGTGTTCCTGTAATTGATAATACTTCACATACCGACCCCACAACGCTTGGAGGTTCTGAGGGAACAATTACGGTTAACCTTTCGGTTGGAACGGGTACGAGTCCATACACCTACTATCTAACTGGCACTACGTCTGCCAATTCCCCAGCAACTGCTGCCGAAACATACGAGTTTACAGGCCTTAGTGCTGGTAATTATACCGTTTACGTTGTTGATGATGCCAGCTGTACTAGCGCCTCGGTTACAGGTATAATTTTAGAAGATCCTGTTGGTTGTACCGATGCCGAAATTACGCTTACATCGGCTAACGATAACCAAACCGTTTGTCAAGACGAGAGCATTGCCGACATTGTTTATTCCATTGCTGGCGATTTTGGCGCTGTTAATGTTGCGGGTTTACCCAATGGGGTAAGCGGTTCACTTGTGGGGGCTACTTATACCATAAGCGGCACACCAACTGAGTTTGGAACATTTAACTATACTGTAACAGTTGATGGTTCAGGCGGCTGCCTTGGCGACAATGCTTCTGGCACCATTAACGTAACCGAACCAACCGTACCCACCTTCGATCAGCTGGGGCCATACTGCCTTGGCGATGCGGCAGATGCCTTGCCTGGAACATCAACCAACGGTATTACCGGTTCTTGGAGTCCTGCAACCATTTCTACAGCCACTTCCGGAACCACGGTTTATAACTCTACCCCCGATGCCGGACAGTGTGCCACCACAACTTCAATGAGTGTTAGCGTTAACGAGGCTCCACAAAATGTAGATGCTGGGCCAGATGTTTCTATATGTGAGGGGGAGAGCACTCAGCTCCAAGGTTCGGCCGATTTACCCACTAACAATAATATTGTTTTTAGCGAAGATTTTGCTGGTGTAGCAAGTGGTGCGCTACCTGCTGGCTGGACAAGGAATAGCAGCCTTTGGGGAGGAATGAACTCAAATTTGGCCGGAGGTACTGCTCCTGAGTTGGCTTTACTATCCGATTTCGACCAGACGGATAAGACTTACAGGGTGTACACACCTCTTATTAACGCAGCTGACAATCAGCTTCTCGAACTCTCTTTTAATCATGCGGTAAATCACTGGAATGGTTCTTATAGATTGGCTGTTCAAACATCCACCGATGGGGTAACCTGGACAAACCAGTGGGAGTTTTACTGGCCTGGAAGCGCTGGTGGTAGTATTGCACCAACAGCGGTAACCGTTGACCTAAGCGCAATGGACGACCAAAGTTTTTATTTAGCCTATACTTATACAGGGAAACTTCGAAACATTACGGATTGGTCTATTGATGACGTTGAACTTACTGGCCTAAAGGCCGATCCTGTTTCCATTCTTTGGTCGCCTGCCGCAGGTTTAAGTGACCCAACTATATTCGATCCTATTGCAACACCTGCAGCAACCACAACCTATACCCTTACCGTTGGTATTGGTGGTTGTGAGAATACCGATCAGGTAACCGTTACCGTTGAACCTATAGTTGCTCCAGTCTTCTCTCTCGACCCAACCTACACCTACTGCATTGGCGATTCGCCAGTGGTATTACCTGCAAATTCCGACAATGGCATTGCGGGAACATGGTCGCCCAGCGAAATATCTACAGATAACCCAGGCCTTACAACCTATACTTTTACACCTGATCCTGGTGAGTGTGCCACAGAAACAACCATTGATGTAGATGTTAAAGATTTACCTACTGCTACTATGAGCGGTGGTGGTGATTACTGCGAGGGCGCCGATCCTACAGGCGTTGATGTACAAATTGATTTAACGGGCCAAGGGCCTTGGACAATCAGAATTGCAGTTGATGGCAATGAGCGCAACCTTATTGCAAATGCAACTCCTTTTATTTTAGAAGATGTTGGAGAAGGCCACTTTACTATGGTTTCAGTACAAGACCAAAACTGTACAGGAACTGTTTCTGGTGAAGCTTTCGTAGTTGAAATTCCAGCCCCAACAGCAACAATTTCTGGTGGCGGAGACTATTGCGCAGGCACCAACCCAACAGGTGTTGATGTAACGGTCGAACTTAGTGGTACTGCCCCATGGAATCTAGTGTATGCTATTGATGGTACGGATCAACCCATAATATCAGGAATAAATTCATCACCCTATACTATTTCAAACGCCACTGCTGGAGAGTATACTCTTACATCAGTGTCCGATGCCAGCTGCGATGGTACTGTTAGTGGCACTGTAACTGTTGCAGAACTGCCTGTTCCAACTGCCGAGATTTCTGGCGGAGGAAGTTACTGCGCTGGAGTTACTCCCTCTGGTGTAGATGTTTCAATTGAACTCACAGGTACAGCACCTTGGTCGGTTATATATGCAATTGATGGAACAGATCAGCCACAGATTATAGACATTCCTGCCTCTCCATATGTTATTTCCGATGCTAATGCCGGTGTATATACCCTTTCGTTTGTTGACGATGCTACAGGTTGTGCAGGCACTCTAAGTGGAACAGCTACTGTAGAGGAGAATCCATTACCAACTGCCGAGATTAGCGGCGGTGGCAGCTACTGCGCGGGCTCAGTTCCCACTGGTATTGATCTAACTATCGAATTAACTGGTAATGGACCATGGACTGTGGTTTACGCCATCGATGGTGTTAATCAAGCGCCCATAGCTGGCATTGCTGCATCACCATACTTGTTGGAGGATGTAACAGAGGGTTCATATACTCTTGTTTCGGTAGATGATGCAAGTTGTACTGGAACCGTAAGCGGTTTAGCTACAGTTATTGAAAATCCTCTGCCTACTGCTACACTTAGCGGAGGGGGAGATTATTGTTCTGGAACTAATCCTACAGGGATTGATCTTACTATTGACTTAACTGGAACGGCTCCTTGGGATGTGGTGTACGCCATCGACGGGGTTGACCAGCCCGCGATCACCGGCATCACCGCATCGCCCTACATACTATCGGATGTCACGGCGGGCGAGTACACGCTCACCTCCGTGGCCGACGCGAGCTGCGACGGCACGGTGGGGGGCACGGCCACGGTCACCGAGCTGCCCATCCCCACGGCCACGATGAGCGGCGGGGGCAGCTACTGCGCGGGCACCGCGCCCACCGGTGTTGACGTGAGCATCGCGCTCACCGGCACGGGGCCCTGGTCTATCATTTACGCCCTCGACGGGGTTGACCAGCCTCAGGTAACCGACATCCTATCGTCCCCCTACGTGATCACCGACGCCGCGGCGGGTGCGTACACGCTTTCCTTTGTGGACGACGCCACGGGTTGCTCCGGCACCCTGAGCGGCTCAGCGGATGTGGTGGAGAACCCATTGCCCACGGCCGAGATTTCAGGCGGCGGCAGCTACTGCGCGGGTTCCAACCCCACGGGGGTTGATGTGAGCATCGCGCTCACGGGGTCTGGCAACTGGACGCTAGTTTATGCCATCGATGGCGTAGACCAGGCACCCATAGCCGGCATCACCTCGTCGCCCTACGTGCTGGAGGATGTGACCCAGGGCGAGTACACGCTGGTTTCGGTAGTCGACGACAACTGCACCGGAACTGTCAGCGGGTCTGCTGATGTGGTGGAGAATGCATTACCCACTGCCGACATGAGCGGCGGCGGCAGCTACTGCGCCGAGACCAGCCCCACCGGGGTGGATGTATCCATAGCGCTCACGGGCACCGCGCCCTGGACGGTGGTGTACGCCATCGGTGGGGTTGATCAGGCGCCCATCGAAAACATACTCTCATCACCCTACGTGCTGGAGGACGTCACGGCTGGCGAGTACACATTAATCTCTGTGGACGATTTGAATTGTTCCGGTACTGTAAGTGGTAATGCCTCGGTCATTGAGCACGAGCTGCCCACGGCCATCATGAGCGGCGGCGGCCAGTACTGTGCTGGTGCCGATCCCACCGGCGTGGATGTTCAGCTGGACCTAACCGGCGAAGCGCCTTGGACCGTGCGGATAGCCGTTGACGGGGCGGAACGAAACGTTATTGTAAATGCCACCCCATTCGTTCTGGAGGATGTGGGCGAGGGCCACTTCACCATCATCTCAGTGGAGGACGCCAACTGCGTTGGAACCGTATCGGGCGAGGCGTGGGTCATTGAGCTACCCCTGCCCACGGCCACCATCTCGGGCGGCGGCAGCTACTGCGCAGGCACTAACCCCACGGGCGTTGATGTGGTAATTGATTTAACTGGCCCCGGCCCTTGGGATGTGGTGTACGCCATCGACGGGGTTGACCAGCCCGCGATCACCGGCATCACCGCATCGCCCTACATACTATCGGATGTCACGGCGGGCGAGTACACGCTCACCTCCGTGGCCGACGCGAGCTGCGACGGCACGGTGGGGGGCACGGCCACGGTCACCGAGCTGCCCATCCCCACGGCCACGATGAGCGGCGGGGGCAGCTACTGCGCGGGCACCGCGCCCACCGGTGTTGACGTGAGCATCGCGCTCACCGGCACGGGGCCCTGGTCTATCATTTACGCCCTCGACGGGGTTGACCAGCCTCAGGTAACCGACATCCTATCGTCCCCCTACGTGATCACCGACGCCGCGGCGGGTGCGTACACGCTTTCCTTTGTGGACGACGCCACGGGTTGCTCCGGCACCCTGAGCGGCTCAGCGGATGTGGTGGAGAACCCATTGCCCACGGCCGAGATTTCAGGCGGCGGCAGCTACTGCGCGGGTTCCAACCCCACGGGGGTTGATGTGAGCATCGCGCTCACGGGGTCTGGCAACTGGACGCTAGTTTATGCCATCGATGGCGTAGACCAGGCACCCATAGCCGGCATCACCTCGTCGCCCTACGTGCTGGAGGATGTGACCCAGGGCGAGTACACGCTGGTTTCGGTAGTCGACGACAACTGCACCGGAACTGTCAGCGGGTCTGCTGATGTGGTGGAGAATGCATTACCCACTGCCGACATGAGCGGCGGCGGCAGCTACTGCGCCGAGACCAGCCCCACCGGGGTGGATGTATCCATAGCGCTCACGGGCACCGCGCCCTGGACGGTGGTGTACGCCATCGGTGGGGTTGATCAGGCGCCCATCGAAAACATACTCTCATCACCCTACGTGCTGGAGGACGTCACGGCTGGCGAGTACACATTAATCTCTGTGGACGATTTGAATTGTTCCGGTACTGTAAGTGGTAATGCCTCGGTCATTGAGCACGAGCTGCCCACGGCCATCATGAGCGGCGGCGGCCAGTACTGTGCTGGTGCCGATCCCACCGGCGTGGATGTTCAGCTGGACCTAACCGGCGAAGCGCCTTGGACCGTGCGGATAGCCGTTGACGGGGCGGAACGAAACGTTATTGTAAATGCCACCCCATTCGTTCTGGAGGATGTGGGCGAGGGCCACTTCACCATCATCTCAGTGGAGGACGCCAACTGCGTTGGAACCGTATCGGGCGAGGCTTTTGTTATCGAGATTGCTACAGCAGCACCAACAGGCGAAACCAACCAAGAGTTTTGCGCTGGTGTAACCATTGCCGATATTGTTGTTACCGGCGAGGCCATTACTTGGTACGATGCACCCGGTGGCAACGTGTTGGCAACCGATTATGTGCTGGTTGATGGCGAAACATACTACGCAACGCAAACAGCTGATGGCTGCGAAAGTCAAGATAATTTGGCTGTAACTGTAACCGTTTACGAGCAGCTAAATCTTAGCATAGTTGATGTTAAGCACGGACGTTGCGATAACCCCAATGCTGGCTCTATCGAAGTGCAGACATCAGGTGGCAATCTTCCTTATACCTATACCTTATATGATGAGCTTGATCACCCAATAGGTGTTCCTATTGAGGCTACAACTACAGATCCG
>CAZTFJ010000010.1:0-5826 GCA_964612255.1 uncultured Rikenellaceae bacterium
GATGAGTTGTGGTAAATTGGATTTAAATCGTCATCGGTTGACAGCAGTGCGGCATTTTGCTGAATTAGCCGCGAAATTTCGAAATCATGCCCTTGCATATTGCCGTACATGAAAAAGAAGTTGAGCTTAAAGTAGTTCTTTTTGCCAAATAGGGTTGATATGTTAAACTTGTAAGCCAAATCGCCCAATAAGGGGTTGGTGCCAGGGTTACGAATATCGCCTAGATAATGCACAACTCCCGTGCTCAACGATAGAACGGGCTTGTAAACGGGATTTTCAACCTCAACCTCTTGGGTAAGCATATTTGTGTAGTAGTCCTCGTCCTCGTCTTGAGCAAATGATGTAAAACTCACTGAAGCTAGAGAGACTAGCATAACACAAATTAGTATGTATTTTCTTTTTATCATTATCAACACAAATAGTTTGATGCTACTTGTACCATTGCTGATTAGTAATCATTAGGGCTTCTTGAACTGTAATACGCTTACCGTTGTTGTATGCTGCAACAAAAGCATCGTCAATGGGAGTGGTTGACCAAATATCGTTACGCCTATCGCGAGCCAGCTTGTACTCACCAAACGAGCCAATAGAATATTTGTACCAACCCTCATGGCGTTCGGTGCGAACGTCCTCTTTTATTTTAAGGCGTTCAAAGTAACGCTCAATATCAACTAATCGATGTCCGGCAGCAATTTGTACACGATAGTAAACTCCTTCCTCGGGTTCTAAAAGGTATGCCACATCAAGTTCAACTTTTTTTGTGGCTGATGTTCGGGGACGCTTATCTACTATTTCTTGGTATTGCACTTGGAGTTCACGTCCACCATCGGCTCCAGTATAGCTGCTGCTGGTTGGAACGGTGGTGCTAGTTGGAGTGTTTACGCTTTGCGAGGGTGATGAGGCGATTATTCCATCAAGATGCTTGGGGTCAAGATTCGAAAGATCTACATCGCGCTGAATAATATCAATAACCTGAGTTACCTCGTTTAGTATAAACGAAAATGTTCCTGTTAGCGGCAATTCGGTTGTGCCAGTTCCATTAGTTGGCGTTAGTCTGTAATTGACCACAAAACGGGGCTCTGGAGGAAGGTTCATCCAGAGGAATTTTGCTTTCTGATCTTTAAAGGTGAAGATAGCATCGCGGGTAGAAATAGCTTCGGCGGTATAACCAGCTGGAATATCCTCTTCAATTTTTGCAAACTTATCGGCATTGCCTCGGTTTACCAGTATATTTACCAGCATATCGTTGCCCTCGTCGGTAAAGGCTGGAGTTTGACGAATGCAACGTATATTGCTTGCTAGGAGCGATACTGGTGGTTGGTAAGGAACCACTTGCTGAAACTCGGAGATATCAACAATAAGATTTGGATTTACAGTGGGTGAGGGCTTAATGCTTATTTGTTTAGCATCTACCTCAACTGATTTGCGATCGTTGCCATCGATATAGGAGAAAAGCCCTTCGAGTGAGAAACTTCCTTTTAGCCGCTCATCAACTTTAACCTTGTAGGCAATGGTAATTTGATCGTCGGCAGGAAGCCTGAGCCAAATAAATTTTACGTTTTGCTCTTCGAAGGCAAAGCTGGCGTTGTTGTTATTAACAACCTGCGCGGTTAATCCTCGGGGTAACTCCTGTTGAAACCGAGCAAAACTCTCTGCTCCGCTTTTGTTTAGCGTTATCTCAATATCAAACTCTGTTCCGGCTGTAACTTCGCTGGGGGCTTTAATTTGTAGTGATATGTCGCTGGGGAATAGGATGTTGGCAATTATCACTCCTAGTAAATTAAGAAGTACAACTATATGTTTAACCATACTGGTTACGCTTTATATTTAACTAAGTGCACCTAAACCGGTGTAATTGTTTACAATAATAACAAATAAAACCAATAGATACCCAATAAACCGCTGCAAATATTGCACTTTGTTAATTATTTTTTTTCAATGTTAACAACTTTTGTTCATCGTGCGTGAGGGCATTTTGATGCATTGGTAATTAATAGCACAGGCTATATTGCTGTAATGTAGATATATACATATTATTTGTACGAGAATGTGCTGCCACCAAGGAATTCGCGTAAAATTGATGTTGGCGGAATTTCTTCGTCGGGAATTCGTACAAAAAAGTTTAGGAATTTCATCAATCGTTTGGCCTCGGCGTACTCAGGAACGTTCATGGGCACTTCGCGGAGTATAGGCTCGGCATAGGTCTTTAGTATGCCAAACTCGTAAAGAAGTGCTGAGTTAAACATCACATCGGCTTCTTCCTGGTAAGGGAAAATATTTAGGTCTTCGCCCCGCCTAACACTTTCCCAGCGCGATATTGTGTCTAATGCGCTGTAACCACGGTACTTGTAATCGCGGATAATGCGTCGTATTAGGCGGTTGTCGGTTGTGGGAATTCGGTTGGATCCATCGATTGAGAGTGAGGTTAAGGCCGAGATGTAAATCAAGAATTTTTGCTCAGCAGCAATTAGCGGCGTTAACTTTGGGTTTAGTGCATGAATTCCTTCAATAATAATTACCTCGTTTTTACCTATTTGCAGGGTAGTGTCATCGAAAAAACGTTTCCCCGTCTCGAAAGAGAATTTGGGTAGTTCTACCTTTTTCCCTTCGAGCAAGTTAACCAAATTGGCGTTAAATGTAGTGATATCGAGTGCCTCTAGCGCCTCAAAATTGTACTCACCATTTTCGTCGAGCGGTGTTTTTTCGCGATCAACAAAGTAGTTGTCGAGTGAAATGGTGTGAGGAGTAAGCCCCATTACTTTTAGCTGAATGGCAATACGCTTGGCAAAGGTGGTTTTTCCCGACGACGAGGGGCCAGAAATCATAACAATTCTCACCTTGTCCTTTCTATTGTATATTTGGTCGGCAATGTTTATCACTTTACGCTCATGCAGAGCTTCCGATACTTTTATTAACTCGCTGGTATTTCCCTTTTGTACCTCTTTATTAATGGCAGCAACAGTATCTACCCCCAGAATTTCTACCCATTCCTTGTACTCTCTAAAAATATCGAACATCTTATTCTGAAGCACAATCTCTTCAAGTTCTTGCGGATTATCTCGTTTTGGCACCATCAGCAGCATTCCTTCGTAGTACTTAACCAAATCGAAGTGATGTAGATAACCCGTAGATGGTACAAGGCAGCCATAAAAGTAATCGGCAGTTCCGTTGATGTAATAAACCGATGTGTACATAGTAGCACGGGTTTCGAATAGGCTTGCTTTATCGTGCTGCCCATCGTTTCTATAAATTTCAACCACGTCTTTAGTCAGCACCTTGTCGCGCCTTATGGGTAGGTCTTGCGCAACAATTTGTCGCATCTTATCGCCAATGGCAAAAATCAGGGGTAGCTCAATCGGATCGTTCACACCTTCAATCTCACAGTAAAAACCTTTCGATACGGAATGTTCTACCTGAACGCGTGCCCCCGGAATAACATCATCAACCGCTTTTTGTAGCACAAAGAATAGGCTACGCTGATACATTCGCATACCGTCGGGGTGGGTAATATCAATAAACCTAATACTTTTGGGACTATATACCTCGTAGTCGAGCTCTTTAAGCTCGTTATTTACCATTGCACCAAGTATTTGGTGACTTAATTTAAGCCCAAAGGCATTAGCTATTTCGAGCAGGGTTAACCCCGGTTTTAAATTTTTTCGTTCCTGTGTATTTTCGCAAATAATTTCAACCTCTTTCCTCATGCTATCTAATTATTGTTGATTTAGTTGATTGATGTTTATGTGTGTGTTACCTAAAATTTGTACAAGCATCAAAGATACAAATATACTCCAATGTTTAAATCAATTTTATGGCTACAGATAATGGGTGCATTAATAATTTGGCTGTTGCTAGAAGCATTCTAAATTAATGTAAACAGTTATACTTTGCTTTTTTTAAAGTTGTTCATGATATTAAATCTGCTTAAATTGCATTTCTATAACGTATCACCAAAATAAAATATGGTTATGCGAAAGTTTATTCAGCTGTTTATACCCCCCGACAAGTGGAAACTTCCAGTTGTTATTATGCTAGGAATATTTTTCGGTTTGGGTGCATTTACGTTTCACATATCCAAAGCACCTTCTTATCTTTCCGACAGTCCCGAGACGTGTATAAACTGTCATATCATGGCGCCTGAGTACTCTACTTGGGCTCACAGTTCCCACCGCGAGCGCACAAGCTGTAACGATTGCCATGTTCCCCACAACAACGTGGTAAATCAATCCTAATTTAAGGCGATGGATGGTTTGCGCCACGCAACAATTCTTACTCTTAGAGCCGAACCGCAGGTTATTCAGATTAAGGAGGCAGGAGCAAAAGCAGTACAGAACAATTGCATACGTTGCCACACCAATCAAATTACCGACTCAAAACTTATGCAACCAGAGTTTACTCATAACGATTTGCGCAAAGAGCGTCAGTGCTGGGAGTGCCATCGTGAGGTTCCCCACGGACGAGTTAAAGGATTGGCAACAACCCCTTACGCTCTGGTTCCTTTGCTTGACAGCCCTGTGCCCAAGTGGCTTAAAAAACTAATGGACGAATAGTGAAAATAAGAATACTAAAAAACTAAAAAACTAATAATCCAATGAAACCAATAGGCGAACTAATTAAAGCGAAACCCTGGGTAGGCTGGGTATTCTTTTTTGGTACAATGGTAATAGTATTTCTGCTCGGATTGCTAGCGTCATCTGTAGTTGAGCGCAGAGCCGAGGCCGTATTTGCTTATACGCCTCAGGTTGAGCATGAGCAGTGGGAGCCTCGGCTCGAGGTGTGGGGAATGAACTTCCCTCGCCAATACGAAACTTATATGAAAACTGCCGACACAACTTTTCAGAGCAAATATTTGGGTGCCAAAAAAATAGATATGCTGGCCGAATACCCAGAACTAGTTGTGCTTTGGGCTGGTTACGCCTTCTCTATGGATTACAGGCAGGGTAGGGGGCATATGCACGCTGTTGACGATGTTCGCCAAACGCTTCGCATAGGTTCTCCACTTAAGCCTGATGAGAATATCCAACCCGGAACATGCTGGACTTGCAAAAGTCCCGATGTACCAAGGCTAATGAACGAGATAGGAATTGCCGAGTTTTACTCTTCAACAGTATCGGAATTAGGCCCTCAAATTGTGAATCCCATTGGTTGTGCCGATTGCCATGATGCTAAAACTATGCAGCTTCAAATTACTCGTCCGGGGCTAATTGAAGCATTTGAACGCCAGGGACGAAATGTGAGTGATGCTACTCACCAAGAGATGCGCAATTTGGTTTGTGCTCAGTGCCACGTTGAGTATTACTTTAAAGGCAAAGGCAAATACCTAACTTTTCCCTGGGATAAAGGGTTTAGCATGGAGGATATGGAAGCCTATTACGATGAGATTAACTTCTCCGATTGGACTCATAAACTTAGCCGAGCTCCTATGATTAAAGCGCAACACCCCGATTACGAAATATTCCGGTTTGGGGTACATTACGATAGAGGCGTTTCTTGCTCCGATTGCCATATGCCATATAAGAGTGAGGGTGGAGTTAAGTTTACCAATCATCATATCCAAAGTCCGCTAAACGATGTGGCTAACACTTGTGGCGTATGCCATAGAGAAGATGCTGAGAAGATGGTACAGAATGTTTACCAAAGGCAAGATGCTCTTTACCAAACGCGAACTCTGCTTGAGAAAACTTTAGCCAAGGCACATATTGAGGCTAAGTATGCTTGGGATAATGGGGCAAATGACAAGCAGATGGATAAAGCCCTTAAGCTTATACGTGGTGCTCAGTGGCGCTGGGATTATGTTGCCGCAAGTCATGGCTCATTTTTCAATGC
>CAZTFJ010000010.1:5880-11029 GCA_964612255.1 uncultured Rikenellaceae bacterium
GAAATTTCAAGAGTCATGGCCAGTATGGGCTATGCCGAGCCTATTCCATTACCCGATATATCAACAAAGGCTAAAGCACAGGAGTTTATCGGGTTGGATATGGAGACTTTGAATGCTAAGAAAAAGGTCTTTCTCGAAAAAGCAGTTCCTCAGTGGTTAGAGGAGGCTAAGAAGCGTGAGGCCAAATATCCCACTAAAAACATTTAGTTGATTATGAAATTGATATTTGTAAACAGCGTTTTAGCTCTTCTCCTTTTATTCGGATGTGCTCAACCCGAAAGCCCCGAAGTGGCAGAAGTAAAGGATGTAATTAACAGAGCCTATGTTCAGGGAATCCATAACTATGGAAGCATAGATGATATTAAGGACGGTTTTCACCCCGATTTTGAAATGCTCTCGAACACCGACGGAGAGCTAACTCGATTTTCTATTAGCGAATGGATTGAAAGGATTGAAACGAGCAGGGCTAATAACCCTAATCCAAATCGTATAAAAACAGACGTTAAGTATTTAGATGTTGATATAACTGGTGGTACCGCCTCGGTTAAATTTGAGCTGCTACGTAACGGAGAGACAATTTTTACAGATTATATGTATCTCTACAAATTCAACAATCAATGGAAAATTATTGCAAAGGTATACCATAGGCATTAAGATAATAGTTGATGTTTTTTTTAGAGGGTGTCTAAGAAGTGCTAGGCACCCTCTTTTTATTCTTCTATCCTAGAAGGTTTTCAAATATTCAATTCTTATAGATATAGAAAACCTTGTTAAACAGCTTCTGTAAAACTTGAACTTTCGCGAGCAGGCATAAAACTTTATACCGATTACCTGCTGCTTTACAAAATAAACGGACAGTGGAAAATTGTTAGCAAAGCTTTTCATAGCCATTAGGCTAGCTATTCATACAAGCAAGATGCCCTTTACAGGGCATTTTGCTTATTAACTATTTTTTTATCAACGCTTTTATGCTGAACAACCTAAAAATAACATTCGTTATTGCGCAACCTTTTGCCAATACTTGGGTAAATTTACACCGTGAAGTAGTATTATCCGAATAATATACCCAATGATATGAGTCGACATTTAAAAATACGCGATTTAACCCTACGCGACGGTCAGCAATCGCTTTTTGCTACCCGTATGCAGCAGGTTGAGGTAGATAAAGTTTTACCCCTTTTTAAAAAGGCTGGTTTTTACGCCATGGAGGTGTGGGGCGGCGCCGTTCCCGATTCCATAATGAGATTTCTGGGTGAAAATCCGTGGAACAGATTGGAGTCGATTAAAAAAGAAATTGGTAGCAATTCTTTGCTTACAGCTCTATCGCGTGGGCGTAACCTGTTTGGATACAGCCCATACCCCGAGAAGGTTATTGAAGGGTTTAATACCAACGCCGTAAAATCGGGCATAAGCATCATGCGTATTTTCGATTGCCTTAACGATACGCAGAACATAAAATCGACAATAAAGTACGTTAAGGATGCTGGTGGAATGGCCGATTGCGCTGTTTGCTATACCATTGACCCAAAGATGCCCGAGAAAGAGGATCTCCGCTCTAAGCTAATGATTAAGGATTTGCCCGAACAAATATTCGATGTGGATTATTTTGTTGCCAAGGCCAAGGAGCTGCAAGCTATGGGTGCCGATATGATAACCATAAAGGATATGGCTGGGTTGGCAACGCCTACCAGCACTGCCCAAATTATATCAAAATTAAAGCAAGAGCTTACCATCCCCGTCGATTTTCATACTCATTGTACACCCGGCTACGGATTGGCAGCAACCTTCATGGCCATTGTGAATGGGGTTGATATTGTTGATACTAACTTGCTGTACTTCTCTGGAGGCAGCGCAGGCCCATCGTACGAGCTAATCTATCTGTTCTGCAAAAAGCTAGGAATTACTCTTGACGGTGATGTTGAGGTAATTGCACAGCTTAACCGTATTCTTAAGGATATTAGGGTAAATAGCTTGGCTCAGGTTGATAGCTACAAGCAAATTCCTATTGATTTTGATATTTCAAAGGACACTCTGCCCGAGCAAATTGACAAACTTTTTGCCGATGCGGTTGCATATGCCCAGCAGGGCAATGAGCCTAAGTTGCTTGAGACGTGCCACGCCATTGAGCATTATTTTAACTTTCCTGCACCCGACGAGCGTGTTAAAAATGCTGAAATCCCAGGCGGCATGTACACCAATATGCTATCGCAGCTTAAAACTCTGGGGCTCGATAATCTGCTAAACCGTGTGCTCGAGGTTGTACCTGTAGTACGTCTCGATGCTGGTTGTCCCCCGTTGGTTACTCCATCGAGCCAGATTGTTGGTGCACAGGCGGTAAATTGTGTTTTAGACGAGAATGCAGGCAAGCCATTCTACTCTAATATATCCAATCAGTTTTCTAACTTGGTGAAAGGCGAGTATGGCGAAACGCCCATCCCTATTGCACCCGAGTTTCGTGAAAAGATTTGTGGCTTTAGTGATGAAAAACCTTACGACCTTTCGAAATACAAATCGCCTGAAAACCCTGTTTTAAAGGAGTTTGGTAGTGTAAAGTTGGCAAAGGACGATAAGGAGTACTTATTGCTCGAACTTTTTCCTGCTGTTGCCAAAGACTTTTTGTATAAGCAGCGACAGGCCGAGTACGAAGTAATTAAGCAAAAGCGTAAAGCCCAGAAGGCAGAGGCTCGCAGTAAGATGGAGTTTAGCGGCAAGCTGCTTATTCGCGACCTAACATTGCGCGATGGCCAACAGTCGATGCTAGCCACTAGAATGACCTCTGAACAAGTCATGCGAACATTACCTTACTATAAAGATGCAGGTTTTTACGCCATGGAGGTGTGGGGCGGTGCAGTGCCCGATAGCGTTATGCGTTACCTCAACGAGGATCCGTGGTATAGGCTTATGGTAATAAAAGATGGTGTAGGCAACGCTAGCAAGCTAACTGCCCTGTCGCGTGGGCGCAACCTTTTTGGTTACGATCCATATCCCGAAACAGTTATCGAGGGCTTTAACAGGGTGGCTGTGAAAAACGGTATTGGCATTATGCGTATTTTCGATTGTTTGAACGACCTCAATAATATGAAATCGACCATAAAGTACGTGAAAGATGCGGGAGGAATGGCCGATTGTGCAGTTTGCTACACCGTAAATCCCAAGTTTACGGCCAAGCAAAAAGCCATTGCTTTTATCCGCAGAAAAAAATTACCCACCGATGTTTTCAGTATCGATTACTTTGTGAATAAGGCTAAGGAGTTGGAGAAGCTGGGTGCCGATATGATTACCATAAAAGATATGGCCGGGCTTATTACACCCAATGAGGCAGGAGAGCTAATACGAAGGATGAAAAACGAGGTGAATTTGCCCATCGATTTTCACACCCACTGTACACCCGGTTACGGCTTGGCATCAACCTTAATGGCCATTGTTAATGGGGTTGATATTGTTGATACCTCTATACTTACCCTTTCCGGTGGGCCTGCAGCACCAGCATTTGAAATTATACAGATTTTTGCCGATAAGCTTGGACTCGATACAGGAGTAAACCTTGATGCGGTGGTAAAAATTAATGAGGAATTAAAAGCAATTCGCAAGGAGCTGGTCGAGTTCGATTCGTATAAGCAGTTCCCTACTGATTTTGACATAACCGCAGACGATTTACCCGCCGATATTGAAAAACTATTCGACGAGGCTATTGACTATGCCAAGGCAAACCAAACCGATGAGCTATTAAACAATACGCTAGCTATTGAAGAGTGGTTTAATATGGTTGCACCCGATAGCCGTGTGCGCGACGCCGAAATTCCTGGCGGTATGTACACCAACATGCTGGCCCAGCTAAGGCAAATGAAAATGGATGAGTTGCTGCCAAAGGTACTCGAAATGGTTCCTCTGGTTCGTATTGATGCAGGTTGCCCCCCTCTGGTTACACCTACCAGCCAAATTGTAGGTGCGCAGGCAGTAAACTGTGTTGTTTCGCAAAACAAGGGCGACGAGATGTACGCTAACCTATCGACCCAGTTTAAAAATTTGGTGAAGGGGCTTTACGGTAAAACACCAATTGCTATTGATCCCGATTTTAGAGAGAAGATATGCGGCGTAAGGGATGAAATTCCTTTCGATTCGAGCTCTTATAAACCACAGGATAACCCTATTATTTTAGAAGATCTTGGAGGAATTAAGTTAGCGGCTACGGAGGAGGAGGAGTTGCTGGTTGAGCTATTCCCTAACGTGGCCCGAAATTATCTAACAAACCGAAAGGAGGCAGAAGTGGCCGAGCTAAAACGCCAAATAGAATTTGAGATGAATGCCCACTCGGAAGAGAAGCGAAAAGAATTCCAAAACTTGAGCGACGACGAGAAAGCCCAGCGTATAATTGATGGGTTAATGTATAACGATTTAGATTTGTAAAATTGATATTTCTTTAAGAAAATCCACCTCATTTGGGGTGGATTTTTTGTTCATATGCTTTGCTCATTATTTGAATATAGTACCATAGCACATAAAAAAAGGAGGCCCAACCAAAGCCTCCTTTTCCCAAAAACACGAAAAATGTTCAACCAAAAAATGAAAAAACTATGCATTTTCAGAAAACCCCGAAAATGCTAAAGCGATTGCAAGGTACAAATTTTTTGCATTAATTTGTTCTAAAACCAATGCTAGGCATTTGCTAATATATTTAAAATAGATTTCTACTTTGGCCCTAAGTATAACTTTTTGTGTGACTTGTCGTATTAAATATATAATTCGAAAGGCTTTACACTAAGTATTAATTCTCATTAATTACCAATGTATAGGCATATCGTTTTGCTGATATCTATGCTCAGCACGTTGAGCACATTTCCCAATTCTTTTGATATTGGTCGACAGCCGTATATCAACTTTTCGCATCGCGACTATTCTGCTCACTTTCAGAATTGGGCAGTAGTACAAGATGATCGTGGCTTTATGTACGTTGCCAACAATAATGGTGTGCTTGAATACGATGGGAACAGCTGGCGTACTATTTCAATCAACGGTGAAGTTGCCCGTTGCTTAAATGTAGATGATTATGGCCGCATTTGGGTTGGTGCGCAGGATGAATTGGGATTTTTAGCTCCCGACTCTACTACAACCCTTGTTTTTCACTCGCTTAAGCATTTGGTTTCGCAGG
>CAZTFJ010000010.1:11039-18197 GCA_964612255.1 uncultured Rikenellaceae bacterium
TTCAAAATAAATATCAGGCTTTTTAAATTTATCCGGGCTGCTATCTGAGCAAACGATTGGTCTGGTGCGGCAAGTGTATGGTACGCGCAATGGGGTATACTTTAGCACCAATAGCTGCTTAATTAGAATATTAGGGCAGGAAGTAAAAGTATTTCAACCCAAAACTTTTTTTCACAGAACATACAACGTATTTGGCAAAATTTTTACCATTCAGCCAAATGTGGGCTTAACAATAGTTAATGGCGACTCGATTGAACTTGTCCCTGGTGGTGAATTGTTTGCCAACTCAAAGATATATGCATTGCTACCATATAATGAGCGGTTTATGCTAATTGCTACCCAGTCGGATGGTATGTTTCTTTACGATGCAACTTTTCTTGATGATCCTATTGAGCATGATCCTTCAATTTTTATAACTCCGTTTAAAACTAGCGACGATAATTTTTTTATTGATAACTGGGTTTATTGGGGAGAGCCGCTAAGCAACAATCGTTTTGCTTTTGGAACCTATAGGGGGGGAGCAGTAATTATTAACAAGGATGGAGAGATTATTCAACGCATAGGTCGGAATGAAGGCATTCAGGATGAAACCGTTTGGTACGTTTCGGCCGATAATCAGGATAACATCTGGCTTGCATTAAACAATGGTATTTCTGTAGTTGCAGTAAAATCGCCCATCACCACTTGGAGTGGCAATATGGCTCCACAGGGAATTATCCAATCGGTTAAGCGGATTAATGGAACCTTGTATGCTAGCACAAATGCGGGTGTTTTCAAGTTGAAAAGGAGCAATTTTGAGCAGGTTAAAGGTATTCTGGACCTCTCTTGGGATATTGTTCCTGTTGTTTCAAGCGATGGGCAAGAGGTTACTCTTATTGCTACGGGTAGTGGGGTGTATTCTCTTAAGGGGGGAGAGGCTAAGCTTATAGAAAAGGGTAACGTCCCAACATTCACCATTTATCAATCGAAGAATCATAAAGACATCGTTTTTTTAGGCCTATACGATGGTTTGGGCGTTGCCACCTATAAAAATGGGCAATGGGTTTATGTGGGTAAATTCGAGGAAATAAAAGGTAGAATTTGGCGAATTGATGAGGATAGCGCTAACAATTTGTGGTTTGTTCATAGGTACCAAGGCGTAGTGAGGGCAGAGGTTACCTCTCCCTTAAGCTTACAGTTTAGTGGCTGGGAAGTTTATTCTCATATTGATTACAATCCTCCTTTTGATGAGGATACACGTTTGTTGGCTTTGAATGATACTGTATTGCTCTCGGCACCAACTGGTTTATATCGATATCACAGTTCAGAAAATTGCTTTAAGCCCGATTCGTCTTTAGGCAAAAGATTTAACACTGGTAACACGGGTATAAAATTCTTTAACAAGGATGATTTTGGGTACCTTTGGTTCGAATTCTATTCTAAACCTTATGTGCGTACTATTGCTCGAGCAAAAGTAATGGATAATGGTTCGTTTCTTCTCCTCCCCGCAGAGCTCAATGAAATTCCTCCAATGATTTTCACTTCAGTTGATACCGATAGAGATGGCATTAATTGGATTTCAGGATCTGATGGGCTTTACCGATTTGACCCCAAAATTAGTATGCGAGGAATGGGAATTCCTAAGGTTTATATTCGTTCGGTTGCAAATACTAATGGTAAATTGTTATTTGGTGGAACATATCCCCACGAGTGTCCCGATGGGTATTTTAGCTGTATCGATGCAGACCAATCAGTAGATAATATTCAAAAGTTATCGTATAACCAAAATAGCTTGGTTATAAGCTTTTCATCCCCCATGTTTGGCTTAGGAGGCGATATGCTTTACTCGTATATGCTCGAAGGGTTCGATTCAAGCTGGTCGGCTTGGAGTGCTACATCGTTTAAGGAGTACACCAACTTACCTGCTGGTGAATATGCTTTTAAAGTTAAATCTAAAAGCATTCATGAGGTTGAAAGTTCCGTTGCCACATATTCATTTATAATTTCCCGACCCTGGTATTTCCATCCTTTTATGTACTTTGTATATATTGCCCTTGCAGGTATGGTTGTAACCTTATCGGTTGCAATAAAAACACGAATGCTCAAGGTTTCAAACCAGCGATTACAAAAATTGGTTGATGTACGTACAAGAGAAATTCTAAAACATCAGGAGGATATCTTGATGAAGAATGAGGAGTTAATGATACAGAAGGAGGAGATTGAGTCGCAGCGCGATGAGCTAGAGCATAGGAACAAGCAAACCAAGTCCAGCATTGAGTATGCGCAAACCATACAGCAAGCAATATTACCCTCATCTGAGGTGCTCGATTCTCACTTCGCAAATTTTGTGCTGTACCAGCCTAAAGATGTTGTATCGGGCGATTTTTATTGGTTTACCAAGGTAGTCCGAAGCGATGGCAATATTCGCAAATTCTTTGCTGTGGTTGATTGTACCGGGCATGGTGTACCGGGAGCATTCATGAGTATGATTGGTAGCCGCTTGCTTAGCGAGATAGTTAACGAGCGAAAAATATATAGCCCAGCCAAGGTGCTAAGCGCTCTTAACGGAATGTTAAATAAGATATTAAAGCAGGAGTCCAACGATAGTTTCGATGGGATGGATGTTGCCTTGTGCTCTGTAGAGCAAATTACTGCGGGCCGTTATCTGGTAACCTATTCGGGTGCCAACCGTCCATTTGTTTTTCACCGCAAGGGAGCTACCAATCTAACCGTTATTAAAGGTAACCGCAAATCCATTGGTGGTATTTTACCCGATATTGATGCGGAATTCGATAATCATTTAGTCGATTTGGAAACGGGCGATACGCTTTTTTTCTTTACCGATGGGTACTCTGACCAGAACAATCCGCAGGGGCGTAAGTTTACCACTCAGAACCTATATGGCTTGTTAATTAATTACATCAACCAGCCTATAGAAAAGATAGGGAAGGTGTTGCTATCTTCCTATAAAGCTCACAAGGGCGATTCGAAGCAACGCGATGATATTACAGTAGTTGGTTTGCGCCTATTGTAAAGTAAGGGCTTCTCAAAAAGAAAACGCACAAACCATAAAGGCTTGTGCGTTTTGCAATTGTACTATGTAGGTTACTTAGTTAGCCTTAAACTCTTCAACTATTTCTAACCCGCGGTTAATCGCTTTGATATTCATAGGTATAAGATGGTGGTGTCTTTCTGGAAGCGACTTTTCTAGCCCCTTCTCAACGTTCTCCATCTTAACTAAAGGTTTTAGCTTAAGGTACGCACCAAGCACAATCATATTAAAGGTTTTTGCACTTTGCAATTTGGTAGCTTCTTCGGTAGCTGCAACCCTATAAATTTTTATATCTGTGCGCTCTGGATGACGAGTAATGCCATTGGGGTCATATAGAAGTACACCTCCGGGTTTTACCGAACTCTCAAACTTGTCGAGCGATTGCTGGTTTAAGATAATGGCTGTGTCAAACTCTTGCAAAATGGGTGAGCTTATGCGGCTATCGCTAAGAATTACCGTAACGTTAGCTGTACCACCACGCATTTCTGGACCATACGAGGGCATCCATGAAACTTCTTGGTCTTGCATAATGCCAGAGTAGGCAAGGATTTTTCCCATCGATAGTACGCCTTGTCCTCCAAACCCGGCAATTATTATTTCTTCTGTCATAGCTTCAATGTTTTTAATTGATTAACCTTTTAAATCGCCAAGAGGGTAAACTGGGAACATGTTCTCCACCATCCACTCGTTAGATTTCACAGGACTTAACTTCCAGCCTGAGTTACAGGTTGATACTACCTCAACAAACTGGGTTCCCTTTTTCTCACCAACATTCTTAAATGCTTTAAGAATGGCTTTTTTACACTTACGAACAGCTGCTGGAGTATGAGCCGATTGACGAGTAACGTACTCGGTACCTGGGAGCTGTGCTATTAGCTCAGTGATTTTTAGCGGGTGACCAGTTAGCTTCACATCGCGACCATAGGGTGATGTTGAAGTAGGCATACCCTCAAGGGTTGTTGGGGCCATTTGCCCCCCTGTCATACCGTAAATACCATTGTTGATAAAGATAACCACAATGTTTTCGCCACGGTTACAGGCGTGAATAATTTCGGCAGAGCCAATAGAGGCCAAGTCGCCATCACCTTGATATGTAAATACATACTTGTCGGGTCTTAGCCTAGAGATTGCTGTGGCAACTGCTGGTGCTCTTCCGTGAGCTGCTTCGTGCCAGTCAACGCTCAGGTAGTTATATGCTAGTACAGAGCATCCAACGGGCGAAACGGCTATGGTTTTCTCTTGGATATCTAGTTCCTCAATAACTTCTGCTACTAGTTTATGAACTACACCGTGGGTACACCCTGGGCAGTAGTGCATTACCTTGTCGGTTAGTACGCTCGACTTTTTGTAAACCAGATTTTCTGGTTTGATAATATCTTTTACGTCCATAATTACTTCGCATTAATAATTTTTTCTTCAAGTGCCGCTACTACTTCGTTTGGAGTAGGAATCATACCTCCCAAACGGCCATAATGCTCAACGGGTACTTTCCCATTAACAGCAAGACGAACGTCTTCAACCATTTGGCCAGCGCTCATTTCAACTGAAAGGAAACCTTTTACCCTGTTGGCCATTTCGCTAATAACCTTTGTAGGATATGGGAAAAGAGTTATTGGGCGAAGTAATCCAACCTTTAAGCCTTTCTCTCGACAAATAGTTACTGCCTTTTGGCTAATTCGGCTTGATGATCCATAGGCAACAATGATATAGTCGGCATCTTCGCATTCAATAGCCTCGTAACGAACCTCGTTCTCCTTAATGGTATTGTATTTTGCAATAAGCTTGTGGTTGAATTGCTCTTGGCGACCGCTATCTAGCTCAAGCGAGGTTATTACGTTGTAATCGCGTTCGGGAGTTTTGCCTGTGGTAGCCCAAGAACCATACTTTTGAGCAATCTCCTCATCGGTCCAGCGAGGTTTTTGTTCGCTAAGTTTAACTTTCTCCATCATCTGACCAATAACACCGTCGGAAAGAATCATAACTGGGTTACGATACTTGAAGGCAAGGTCAAAGCCTAACTCAACAAAGTCGTTCATTTCCTGAACCGAGGCTGGAGCAAGAACAATTAGATGATAATCGCCATGTCCACCACCTTTTACTGCCTGAAAATAGTCGCTTTGTGCTGGTTGAATTGTTCCTAATCCGGGGCCTCCCCTAACAACATTCACAACCAAGCAAGGAAGTTCAGCCCCAGCAATATAGGTTAAACCTTCTTGCTTTAGGCTTATCCCTGGGCTCGATGATGATGTCATTACTTTTTTACCGCAACCAGCACCACCATACACCATGTTGATTGCAGCCACTTCGCTCTCGGCCTGTAGAACAACCATACCTGTTTCTTCCCAGGGTTTGCGGAGCATAAGGGTCTCCATAACTTCTGACTGAGGGGTAATGGGGTAGCCAAAGTATCCATCGCAACCGCAACGGATTGCTGCTTCGGCTATCACTTCATTCCCTTTCATTAGTCTGTAATCTGCCATTTTATGAAAAATTATTTGTTATTAACTCTTTGTGCTGATTTAGGCTTCGGTTTCTACCCTAACCTTATACACATCAATTACGCTATCGGGGCATACTAGCCCACAATTTGCACAGCCTATGCAGGCTTCGGGGTTTGCCATATAGGCGTAGTTGTAACCTTTCCCGTTTACCTCGCGGGCAAGTGCCAGCACGTTAGAAGGACATGCAACAACGCAAAGGCTACATCCTTTGCATTTCTCCACGTCCACTACTACTGCTCCTTTAATTTTTGCCATATTAAATAGTGTTTAAAAATGAATACTGTTTGCTTATGTTGTTATTCTAGTTACTTTACCATTGGGTAGTTTTGGTGAAACATCCTAAGCCTTTGCTCTAGGTCGGCAAATTGTTTTTCGTGGGTTTGCGAAACACAGGCTCTAAGCCCTTCAGTATGATCACTACCTGTGATACCTAGCGAAATGGCGCTTATGCCATGGTATATTAGCGCTTCAATTAGCTCCTCGCCCGAAAGTCCTGGGTATGAAATGGTGAAGTAAAAGCCATCGGCCAGAGGTTTGTCCTCGTCCATATCGTAAACAATTTTAAAGCCGTTATCGGTAAAGAGTTTCTTCATTATCCGTGCTCGCTCACCGTATATTTTTACTGCTTCAATAAAATCGAACTCGCCATCGTTGGCTGCTTTAAGCATGGCGGCAAGGCCGTATTGTGCCGAGTGTGATGTGCCCGATGAGAGGGAGTAAACTGCACCATAAATCATGGCATAGCCAAACTCATCGGATGAGAAGAAGCGTTTTAGGTCTGGATACTTCTGGGTAAATAGCTTGTTGCTGATAACCATACTGCCAATACGCTGGCCAGCGTAGCTAAATGCTTTGGAACTTGATATAAGCATTATCCAATTGTCGGTATAGTTGGCAACGGTCGATTGGTATGGTGCCACGCCCGGTTTCGATAAGTCCTTACGGAAGTCCATTGCAAAGTAGGCCAGGTCTTCAATTACAATGGTATCGTGTTCTGTAGCCAGCTTGCCAATGGTTTCCAGTTCCTTCTCGGTAAAGCAGATCCATGAAGGGTTATTAGGGTTTGAGTAAATTATAGTGCTTATATTGCCTTTGCTCAGATAGCTTTCTAACTTCTCTTTCAGCTTGTCGCCTCTATAGTTGTATACATCAAAAGTTTCGTACTTCATTCCAAGTACTTTAAGCTGCTGCTTTTGAACTGGGAAACCTGGGTCGATAAAAAGAACGGTATCCTTATTGGCGTTACAACGGTTAGCAACCAGAAATGCTGCCATACCGCCTTGCATTGACCCAACGGTAGGGATACAGCCCTTTTTGTCAACATCAATGTTAATAAAGTTTTTTACAAACCTCGATATTTCATACTTAAGCTCAGGTAGGCCATCGATAACAGGGTAGAATTGGGCTACACCCTTTTTAAGGGCTGCTATCTCGGCTTCAACACCTACTTTGGCAGGTTCTAAGCCAGGAACGCCCATTTCCATTCTTATGTACTTAAGTCGGAGCAGCTGCAACTGAATAAAGAAAAGCTCATCAAACTTGATCCTTTCCTGCGCCTTTGCCAGGCTCTGCGGATCTTTGGGAAAATGTATATTGAACAATGCCTCAGCCCTGGATATTAACTTC
>CAZTFJ010000011.1:0-6658 GCA_964612255.1 uncultured Rikenellaceae bacterium
CCAAGAATACTTCCGACTCCGAACAATTTATGCCTATATCAACTTCACCTATTACAATCATATCCGTTATTTGAATATAACCTCCAGATTGCCCGGGGCTCATATGCAAACATTTTATCCCTTGCGACTCAATGAATTCAGCAGTTCGGCCGGTTGCAATTAGATTTACTCCCTTAAGCCACTCTAACCTTTCGGATAGAAACTTAGCTAGTTCGGGTTTTTTAGCATCATGCGCTATTACTACAATGTTTGTCATAGCCTAAATGTTTTTGTGGATTATTACTTACTAATAGTCACCTAGCGTTTCGGGGAGTTGTGCCATGGCTCTGTCAAACTCCTCTTTATTGGGAGCCTTGCCGTGCCAATGGTGTGTACCCACCATGAAGTCAACGCCCATACCCATTTCTGTTTTCATAAGTATAACAATGGGCTTGCCCTTACCAGTTTGGGCTTTGGCTTCGTTTATTACGTTTAAAATGTTTTCGAAGTTATGTCCGTCCATCTCGAGAACGTGCCATCCAAACGATTCCCATTTGGCTTTTAAGTCGCCTAGCGAGTTTACGCTATCAACAGGCCCATCAATTTGCTGGCCATTATAATCTATGGTGGCTATAAGGTTGTCGATTTTACGAGCCGATGCAAACATCGCAGCTTCCCAAATCTGACCTTCTTGCAATTCGCCATCGCCGTGTAGGGTGAAAACAAGGTTTGGGTCGTTGTTTAGTTTTTTTGCCAAGGCGGCACCGCAGGCAACTGAAAGCCCTTGCCCAAGTGATCCTGATGCAATTCTAATTCCTGGTAAGCCTTCGGCAGTGGTTGGGTGCCCTTGAAGCCTAGTGTTTAGCAAACGAAAAGTTCCTAGCTCTTTTGTAGGAAAAAAGCCACGGCGAGCAAGTGCACTATACCAAACTGCAGAAAGATGGCCGTTTGAAAGGAAAAATACATCTTCGCCATGCCCTTCCATGGTGAAGTTTTCGGGTTTTAGGTTAAGCACCTCAAAATATAGGGCTGTAAAAAAATCGGCGCAGCCTAATGCACCCCCTGGATGCCCACTTGCAGGGGCAAAAACCATTCTAATTACATCGCGACGTATTTGCGCTGCAGTATCTTTTAAGTTTTGAATGTCAGCCATATTGCGTTTTTCTGTGCAAGGTGGAAATATTCCTTGCAGGGTAATGAGTAATAATTAAATTTCAACCCACAAAGGTAACTATTTTATTGAATTGCTTTGGCCGACTATAGTATCTTTTGCAAAGATTATTGGTGAGTTAAATCGTAATTTATGGTTTTGGTAGCTTTTTAAAAATATCTTGTATTGCATCGGATATTGTTGGGTATTGGAATTTGTAGCCAGATTCAACTAGTTTAGATGAATCGACCCTACAGCCCCCCAGAAGAGCCTCTTTACCCATTTGGCCAAATATCAGTTTAATAGCAAATGCTGGAATTGGCACCCACGCAATGCGATTGAGTTTTTTTGCTAATGTTATTACCAGCTGTTTCTGAGTTATTGTTTGGGGTGCCACAAGGTTAACTGCTCCCTGAGTTGAATGGGATTGAAGTAAGTGGACTATGGCATTAGCTTCGTCGGATATGTGAATCCAGGGCAGATACTGTTTGCCAGAGCCAAACCAGCCACCTGCAAAAAGTTTTACAGGCAATGCGAGTTTGGGTATCATACCTCCGTTTTTTGAAAGCACTATGCCTGTTCGGATAAGTACTAAGCGAGTTTCGGATGGCACTTCATGCTTTGCAACTGATTCCCAGTCGTTGGTTAATCTGGCTAAAAAGCCTTTGCCGGGTTTTGCATCTTCGGTTTGTGTATCATTTGAATTAAAGGGGTAGTAGCCGGTTGCCGATGCTTGGATAAACACGCTAGGTTTTTTTGTGGCGTAGTGGCATGCTTTGGCAAGCGCATAGGTTGTACCCAAACGGCTACGAATAAGTTGCATCCTACGCCTGCGCGACCACCGTTTTGTGGCTATGTTCTCGCCTGCTAAATTTATAACTCCGTAGCTGTTTTCAACCTCTCTGGCAAGCCAGGTTGTAAATGAGCCAAACCATTTAATGCTGCTTACCATTTTGTTGCCATTCCATTGGTCGGTACGCTGCTTATTGCGCGTAAGCACAACTACCTTGTAGCCATTATCAACTAAAACGTTAACCAGAACACTGCCAATTAATCCTGTTGCTCCTGCAATTAGTATTCGTTTTTGGTTGTCTGTTTCCATTTTAATAAAATACTAAAACTATGCTCACTTGTCAAGGCTATTCAACTTTTACTGTTATTTTTTTTGCAATGTTAAGCGCTGTGGTTAATGTGCTTATATCGGTAAAAAGTTCCCCCGTTTTGCCCGACGGGTGGCTGTGGCCAACTGGTTTAAGTTCAAATGTTTTGTTGCCGCTTGTTAAATCGATATCGGCCATATAAACCAATGCAGGCTGACTACTGGTTTTATACTCCTCATCGTCTGGAAAACGATTGTTGTGCCAGTACTGATTCCAGTCCCATGTTTGGTTTATCTCCATAAGCACTTTGAACTGTTTAA
Organism: uncultured Rikenellaceae bacterium; assembly: GCA_964612255.1. GTDB lineage: Bacteria > Bacteroidota > Bacteroidia > Bacteroidales > Tenuifilaceae > Perlabentimonas. The sequence goes on from CAZTFJ010000011.1 coordinate 2,550, forward strand.
GGTTTGGCTTTAAAATCGACTTCACAATGAAACTAGTTTTTGGTGTTGCACCTGTAATTGCGTCGGGTAGGGGAGCCTGAGGCGAAGGCAGATAAAGGCCATCGGAAGATTTTACGCCTCGTTTATGTCCCCAGTATGGCAGTGCTGCAGGACGTCTGCGCTCACCGGGTTTCCAGTTTTTGCCTTCGGAAACACCAAACCTGAATGTGCCTGTGGCAATTGATTGTGACGCATAAATAGTTTGAATGTAATTCCCCTCAGTGTCCTCAAGCCAGAAAACAATGAGCGGGTGGTAAAAATCTTTACCCTTATTGAATTCAATGGTTATAGGAATACCATCGCTAAAGGGTTGGGTTTGCAGTGTAACAGGTTTTTCTTCGAGCTGGGGTTTGGTTGTATTGGTGCATGATGCTAATGCGAGCAGAAAAGCTGCAGCTAGGGTTATATGTTTTGTGTTCATGGCTTTTGTTTTTTTATGTTCAGTTTTACAGGTTTTGCTGATTCTAGAATTCGATAATAATACCTACTGAGGGTAGTATGGTGCCAGCACTAATGCCCGGTATTTCTTCAAGTACATAACGGGTAGGATCTTCTGGATTTATAACTCGCTGACCATTCTCATCTAATTTAACAATTAGATTGTTGGGTTGTTTGCTTTTAAATCCATATAAATTTTGGATGTCAACATATAGGTTAAGTGTCCAGCGTTTTAGATAAAACATTTTGTCAACTCTAACATCTAGTTGATGAAATGGCTCAAGCCTAAGCTGGTTATACTGATCTAGATCGATAAACCCGCGGCCTTGCGTATTGTATGCGGAAATGAGCGATGATTTATCCAAATCCCATGGGGTGTATGGCGCACCACCCACATATCTCCATTTGAATCCAAAGTCCCAATCTTTTGCGAAGTTACGGGTTGCCGTTAGGGTAAGGATATGTCGGTTATCCCAGGCTGTTGGAATCCAATCTTCCTGAATTGCTGGATTTTGGTTTTCAGCATCACTCCAAACCAGGGTATATGCCAAAATGGTGTTAAAGCCAAGCAGTTCGCGGGTTCGGTACAGTAATTCCATACCATATGCTCGCCCTTTTGCAGTTGAGGTAACCTCCTCGTCGCCAAAAGTTCCAAAATCGGCTCCTTTGCTTGCCAACGAAATACCATCGGCAATAGAGAACGGGTAGTTGTTGTATATCTTATAAAAACCTTCAAGCGTAATTCGGCTTTTGTTGTCGGGGAGCCACTCAAAGCCTCCAACCAAATGATCGGCTTGTATGTACTTTAAATTATTGGCCTTGTTAACAAGCGAGCCGTTGGGTAACCTAAAGCCCAACATGGTGTAGGGTGGTTGTTGATAAAACCTACCTACGTTGAAGTTGGCGAAAAAATCGTTTGTTAGTTTAAGTGAACCTGAAATTCTTGGGCTAATCTGGTTTAGCATGTTACTCATCGATTCTGAATAGCTGTTTGCATCGGCTCTAATCCCAATTGAGAGGTTTAGCTTTTCTTTGAAAAAGCTGCGGGTGTACTGTCCAAAAACATTCCACGAAAAGAGGTGTAGCTTGGTGTTGTAATCGATAGCGCTTAGCTCGCCATTGCTGAAAAAAGCGCGATATGTATCGTTTGTGTAACGCGCGTGTTCAAATCCGGCACCAAGGTTTATTTTCGATCCGTCTTTTAGCCTTCGGTCATGCTCGTAACGGAGTTTGTTTTCCGATTCCTGTGAGGTGTAATCGAGAATTTTGGGCTGGCTCTCATCGTTCTCGGGGTATTTATACTGGCGATTGTTTAGCATATTACGGCTGAGTACCCATGTGTCGTAGCTGTTATCGCGAAAGTGTTTGTAAACTATGCCATTGGTGTAGTTCCATTGGGTATTAACCGGAACGTAGCTAAGGATGTATCTTTGGTCGGGTGTGGGATTTTCTAAGCCAGTATTCAAATCAAACTGGTCTATAGCACCAATCCCCAGCACTGTTATTTCATTTCGCTCGTCAATACGAGTGCGGCTTTTAAACTGAAAGTCGTTGTAGGTTGGCAAGAAAGGGAGTCCTAGAGCATTGAAAAGGAATTGCAAATACGATCGACGTGCAGATAGTATAAACGTTGTTTTCTCGCCAACTGGGCCATCGAGCGTAAGTGCCAGGTCGCTTGCCCCAACTGCTCCCTTAAACTTAATCTTGTCGCTATTTCCATCTATCTGTCTAAAATCGAGCACCGAGCTAAGGGCGTTCCCTTTTGATGCAGGGAAAGCGCCTGAGTAAAAATTTGCCTCGCGAATAAAATCGGCATTTATAATACCTACTGGGCCACCCGATGCGCCTTGTGTGGCAAAGTGGTTTAGGTTAGGGATTTCTACTCCGTCGAGAAAGAATGAGTTTTCGCTTGGGCCACCGCCCCTCACAATTACATCGTTACGAAAGGCAGGCGTTGAGGCTACCCCCGGAAGCGATTGTATTACCCTACTAATATCGCGATTACCGCCAGGGTTTTTCTCAATCTCGGCAATTCCAATTCGCTGAAGCGATACCGGACTTTCCTCGTCGCGACGAAATGGGCTAGCTTTAACCACCACCTCTTCAATCTCGGTTGCTGTTTCCTCTAGCTCAATCTCAATGAATGCTGCTCTTGCATTGGTTACCTGTATGGAGCTAGATATGTACAGGCTATATCCTACTGCAAATACTCTTAGCTCAACAAATCCAGGCTCTAAGCCTGTGAACAGAAAGTTACCATCGAAATCGGATGCGGCACCAATGTTTGTTCCCCAAATAACGATATTGGCAAATGGAACGGGTTCGTTATTCTGTTTATTCACCACACGCCCTTTTATTGAGCCGGTGTTTTGTGCAATGGCTGGCGATAAAACAGTTAATGCCAAAAGTATTGTAATTATTCTCTTCATACTGGTTTAAGTTTTTTTCTTTATATAAATGTACAATCGAATTTTGACATAGTAACATAACTTTTTCAATAATGTTTAGCTACGGGTATACAAAGTTAAACAAAATGTATAAAAAAAGGGCTTCGTTTGTACCGAAGCCCTTTTGGTTATTGCGTTGTTGAGTAATTATTGTTGGGTTGCGTTAAGCATCCAAAGCATTTTTTCATGATTTTCGATGTAGGCAGAAATTAGCCCAACAGTTCCCTCGTCGTCGTTTTCTGCAGCTAGCGCTACAATTTCGCGCTCGTTTTTAAGCAACTCCAAGGTGTCGTTAATAAGCTCTTTAACGGTAGCCTCGGCAGTGCTTAGGTTTTCCTTTTCCTTAATACTTGCCATATTGATGTACTTTGAAAATGCGTGAACTGGAGTTCCGCCAAGCATCAGAATGCGCTCTGCAATTTCATCGGCCATATCGTTAAGACCATTGTATACCTCTTCGAACTTCTCGTGCAGCTGGTAAAACTGTTTTCCAACTATATTCCAGTGAAAGCCCCTTACATTCATGTAGGAAATTTGCACGTTGCTAAGATAAGCGTTTAACTTATCGTTCATTTTTTTTGCGTAATCTGCATCTAATCCAATTAAGTTTGTCATTGCTTCTGTTTTTTTTTGTTTATTAATTGTTTTCGGTTGTTCTTTTGTACTATTAACACAAAAGATTAAATATTGTTTAAGAATAATTCTTATTTATATGCAAATGTACAAATTTTTTTGAGTAATAAAAAAACAGTAAAAGCTAAACAGCTTTAAAGTAGGGGGTACGATGTGTAATTAACCCAAATTTTGCTAACGCTGAGCTACGCTTCGCTCCGGTTGTCATTAACGATTCTTTTTCAAATGATTGCCATTAGAAAAAACATAGCATATGCATTGATTGTTTGGGTTTAATAATCTGGAGAGTTTTTATGCTGTTAGTTTGCTTTTGGGGTTAAAAAAGAAAGAGAAATTAGAATCAGGGGAATAGGTGAATGAGGCTGAACCAAACACCCCTATTCCAAAACTATTATTTCTTTGTTCAAATTCTCTCGCATGGATGTTTAAAATTCCATGGGGAAGTCCACCAAAGCTATAGCGAATATTAGAAAGGCTATATGTTACTGTTTCATATTGGTTAAGCTCTTTTTCTTCATTTAAGAGAAAATGCAAGTCATCAAGAGTTTCTTT
>CAZTFJ010000011.1:6668-17595 GCA_964612255.1 uncultured Rikenellaceae bacterium
GAAAGAGCCTCCCAAAAAGGCTCTTCTGTTTTTAATCAAGATTAGGTTTTGCGAAAGAGTTTAAAAAGCATTTCTTAGGGTTTCGTCAATCTGCTTACATATTTTTTCAAATACCTCATCTTCACTACCCTGACCATCTACAATTTGCAGCAAGTTGCGCTTATCGTAGAAATTGCGGGCAAGCATTGTTTTTTGCTCATACTCTTCAAGTCGCGATACGATGGTTTCTGTGTCCATATCGTACAAGCGGCTACGATCAGTTTTGCTACGTTGGCCTAGGCGTTTCATGGCTTCGAGCTGTGTAACGTTGAGCTCAATGGCTTGCGTTACATTGCTATTCATTTTTTTAAGAAGCCCGTCAACTATGTAGGCTTGTACAATGGTTCGGGGGAATCCTTTAAAAATAAAGCCTCTTGAGCCAGGGCTGGCCTGAATTTTTTGCTCTATAAGTTTAATGGCAATTTCATCAGGCACAATCATTCCTTTATCCATGTATGGCTTGGCAATTCGCCCAATTTCGGTATCGTTTTTTATCTCTTGCCTAAGCATTTTTCCGGTTGAGATGTATACCAGGTTGTACTTTTCGGCCATTTTTTTTGCCTGAGTACCTTTGCCCGAACCTGGGTATCCGAAAAGGATTAGGTTTACCCAGCGATTTTCAAGCGATTTCTTTACAGCTGTGTCTAGTCTGGCTTGAACATCTTCAATTGCACCTGTGCCATCAATTGAGTGGCAAATTCCCTTGTCCTGGTAGTACTTGGCAACGGGAACGGTTTTGGAGTAGTACTCTGCCAGTCTATGCTGAATGACATCGTCGTTATCGTCTTTGCGGTTACCAATTTTGGCGCGCGATTTAAGGCGGCGCACCAGCTCGTCGTCGGGCACCTCGAGGCTAAGCATACAGGTGAGCGAGGTGTTCATATTCATGAGCAACCCATCGAGTATGTAGCATTGCACGGTGGTACGTGGAAATCCATCGAACAGGAAACCATTGGTATCGGTTTTTTTGGTTATCCGATTCTCAATAATTTGCACAATGAGCTCATCGGGAGCCAGACCTCCTTTCTCAATAATGTTTTTTGCTTGGATTCCGAGTGGGGTTCCCTGCGCAATTTCCTCACGAAGAATTTCTCCGGTGGAGATGTAGGTGAGGTTGTACTTTTCTATTAGCCAATCGCTTTGAGTGCCTTTCCCTGCACCCGGAGGGCCAAATAGGGCGATGTTAAGCATGAAGAGTTGGTTTAATTTTTTTTGTTTACTAAAGTATAGAAAATTTGGGTACGAAAAGCATTGTGACGTAAATATGAAGATTTTTAACCAGTGATATAAGGTGAAATCTGATTGTTGGCAATTTGGTTGATGACGAATATTGTTCACGCTTGATGCCAACGGTTGGCAGTTGCTTAGGCTGGAAAGTTAACCTTCAGCGCTATCATCCGCCATTAGTGCGGCTCAAGTGCGGGTTTTGCTAATTCGAAGTCATCGAATAACACACACCGTGTCTCGTCTCTACGATAGGACTGACGAGTTTGCTTACACCTCTTATTATGTGTTGTTGTTAATTCTGTTCTGTAATCTTGGGTGTATGTTTGTAATGTCCTTAATCAAGTATTCCAAAGGCATTCTTTTGTGCGATGGGATCTTTCTGTTGTCGGCATTGATAACAATGACCAATTTAAGTTCAGGAATAATATTTATAATTTGTCCTCCATTACCAGGGATAAACCACGAGTTAAAACCATATTCTGTTTCAACCATTTGCCATTGACTACAGCTATATAATGGATGCTTAATTTCTATGTACGGAGAAAATATTTCTTCAATCCATTCCTCCGAGACTATCTGTTTATTATCCCATTTCCCTTTATTCAAATGCAATAGTCCATATTTTGCAATGTCCCTAGGTTTAAGCTGAAGCCCTCCTCCTACATCGTAAATGCCATTTTTTGAAAACCACTTGTACTCATTTATGCCAATTGGTTTAAAGAGTTTTTCTTCTGCATATTTTGCAATGTTTTTGCCTGTTGATGCCTTAATGATTTCTCCTAATATGATGTTGTTAGGACCGCTGTATGTATACCTTGTTCCGGGGATAGTATCCATAGGTAAACCTATTGATGCCTCAAACAAATTATCTGCCTTATCCATCTTGTTGCCCATATTGTTAGGATCATCAACTGGTAATGAAACTTCATCCCATTCAAATCCTGAGGTATTGGTTAACAGGTGTTTAATTGTTATCGTTTTTTTTTAGCGTGTCGTTAGCCAGTAGGGGATGGACAGGGAAGAAGTAGACCATTCGTTGGTTAACGTCAATAATTTTCCCATTTTCTATGGCAATACCCGTCATGATTGCACTGAAACTTTTTGTTGTAGACGCTAAAAAATGCAGTTCATTGCTGTCCCAGCCATTGTAGTACTGCTCTATGATTAGGTCGTTGTTGTGAATAAGCAGGATACTGTGGATGTTTCCGTATTTCCCTTTGCATATATCGCTATTTATTTTCTCAAATGCTTTTTTCTCAAAATTGTGTTCTTCAAGAGTTGACACTTTCAAACCGTCATTTTTATCAATGGGTTTTACATAAGTGCAATCATTGCTGGCGTTACAGCCCGGTAAAAACCCAATGATTACTAAAAAAAGAAATATTTTTGCCATATAAATAAAATTTAATAGGTTTTCAATTGATGCTTATCAGCATACACATGGCTTGAGTGCGCTTATTCGATGGGACACCAATGCTTGTTCATCCCTATTTGCCTCCGGTGCACCCGCAAAAAAACGATAGGTTGTGCAATCTGCCTTATATGGGTGCTTCATAATTCTTTAATATTAGATATCAGTGAAGTTTGAAGCGAAGAAGCTATCCTTTCACCTTTTTTTTGCATTTCATTATTGCTGCCTTTCATTAGTAGAATGTTTTTATCAGGCATATTCAAATAGAGTTTAAAGATGTCATTAGTTTCTGTTCTGCTAAGTGAAAGTAAACTCATCGTTTGTGATTCTTTTGATTTTATAATTTGAAGGCTAATTGTTGACTTTATACTTTCCCATTTCCCATTCTTAATTGCGAAAAACCCAATATATTTTTTTAATCTTTTATTGACTGGGTCAATAATAATTCCGGATCTTATGAAAAGAAGTGGCAATGCTAATATCAATAATAATATTCCTTTCCAGTCTAAAGTAATTGTTCTCCAAAGTCCAATGGCTACCAATATGTAGCCAAAAGTAATGAAGTTCAAAGGGAGCCTGTCTGTTTTAAAATTTAATTTCATCTTTTATTGTGCTTTTTATGTTTTTTTCAGTTCTGACACACATTTGGCAGCCGCCAGAATTCAATCTGTTTTTTGTTTGAAAAGTTCCATTATCTCCATTTCACTTAAAACCCTTTGATATAACCTAAATTCATCAATACTACCATCAAATGAATGGATATCGTTTCCAATTTGAAGGAATTCTGTTGAGTTCGAAAAAGGTATTAAATCATTTCTCTCAAGAATCTTTTTCCCGTTTTTAAAGAAAGATAAACGTCCAATTGTTTGATCGGCTACAATAACCATATGTGTCCAGGTGTTTAAGGGAATGGTGTCTCTTGCCAGATAAACCCCTCGACCTATCGAATAGATTTCAAAGCCCCACTGATCTGGGTACATTCCAACGGTTGTGTTCCAGTGTGGGCCTAAATTATCCGGCTTGTAACTTATAGCCCAAGAATCAGCCGGATTAAGGGTTCTTGGGTTTATCCAACAGGCTATAGTTATTGATTTGCTTGCATTTACTTCTGTGTTGTACTTAATCCTCACGGCACCGTTTCTTTCTGTGAATTCAATCGCAGAGTTTTTTTTATTGTTTATTCCTTTGGTAAAATTTGTATTGATATATTCAATCTTTTCACAACTATTTAATTTGTCTACATCCTCTTTACCAAAGGATAGTGAAGCAATAAGTCCTTTTTCGAGTTCAATTTTCGAGCTGTAATTATTTAATGCATTCAAATTGGTTCCCTTTTTAACATATTCCTTTACCAATTTCGCTTCCTTCGATTTATTTATTGAAATCAAATAGTTCGACAAATTATTTAACTCAACATCATCAATAAAGTAATATGGATTCGTTGAAAGGCTTGATATAGATGATTTTGTAATTTCATTGTTATTCAAAATGGAGTTTAGTATTTCTCTAGATGCCGATTTTGGCGAAGAAGAAATGTTTAGAATGTCATAACCGTATTTTGTGTATAATTTTTCTCTGTTCTGAAATTTTTCGTTAAAATCATTACTCGTCATGATTTGATGCAGCTGAATGTCGTCGAATACTTTTGGAAGGCACTCAATAATTGTCTTGATGAGAATAATACACATGTTTTTGTCTTCAAAGCTATGATGCTCCCATCAAAAATTATCTACAGGGGCTCTGTTTAGCAAACGAGCTAACTTGTATGCCTTATCAACCTTTTGTTCGTGTTCAAAGCCTGTGCTTATGAAAATGTTTTTATTAAGATTACTTTGCTGGTTTAAAAAGTGCTCGGTGTTGTAAAGGTAATCTGATATAGTAAAGTAAGGGCTTGACAAAATGTAAGATTGAAATATGTTTTTATTCAGAATTAACTCATATAAACCGATCTGACCGTTAAGCGAGTTTGCAATAGCAATGTTATAAAAAGTAGAATTGTAATTGTTCCTTATAAAGGGTTGCAATTCTTTAGATATAAAATCTAGGTATAATTCAATATTTTCTTTCGTAAAGCAGTAGTCTCTTTTTGGATTTACACCTACTACAATGGATTCGGGGATTATTTTATCTCTCGAAAGAGATTTTATTATACCAGCAACAGTTTGAAAGAATTGATTCCCGTCAAATATATAAATAACCGGATATCTCTTTTCATCATTTTCTAAATAATCTTCTGGTAAGAAGATTTGAACTATTTCTTTCTTGTTCAATAATTTTGATTCAAATTCAACTGTTTTTCCAATAATAAATTCTTTTTCTGATTGGGTATAACCTTTGAGCGTAATAAAGGCACAGAAGATTGAGAAGATTGTAATTTTTTTCATTTTTATTCGGTTCTCTGTCGTGATACAACGAGTTAAGGTTTTTTGAAATTCAATAAGATAACGGGGTTTGGCGCTGTTGCCTTTGATATAAAATCGTTGCACTTACTAAGCTATTTTCGCAATGCTTTATTCTTATTTGATCGTTGAAACAATATCACAAATTAAAGATTCGATCGATTTGTAATCTCTAATTTTATATCGCGTTGTGATAATAGAAATGTCTTCACTCGGAATGTTAATTATGAAAACACCATTCAAGTCGCTTGCTATATAAACATTCTTGTTGTGTATAGTTCCTGTTATCCATGAATATCCCACCCCATTTATTGTAAAGTCCTTGTTAACCGGTAAAGTGATTTCTACAGATCTGTTAAGAGTCTTGTCAATCCATTTTTTTGAAAGGATTTGCTTCCCATTTAGTTTTCCGTTTGATAAATATAAATCTCCAAATCTGGCTATATCCCTTGATGTGAGGTACAAAAAATTACTTCCCTTAAAAATTCCTTCGGGGCTCTGAAACCAGTCTATAACCCTAATTCCTAAAGGCATACAAATATTTTCTTCTGCAAATTTTTTAGTGCTTTCTCCCGATGCCTCAGTAATTATTCCGGATAAAAGATGACCGGTCTGTTGTTGATAATATTGTACTCCCTTTTTTTTCTTTCTTGGTCTTTTTAGTGTTGATTTCACCCAATTAAAACTATTAAAACTACTTTCGTTCTCATCGCCATTTAACCAAGCTTGATTTGTTAGTAAGTCTTCAATGGTAATATTTTTCTTGTCAGAAATATATTTTTGATCTCTATAAGCAGGAAAATAGTTAATCATTCTATCTTGCTCACTTTCTATTATCCCTTCGTCAATTGCAATTCCAATTAAAGAAGACATAAATGTTTGAGTCATACTAAAGATATTGAAGGCATCAAATTGAGTACAACCATGGAAATATTGTTCAACGATGAGCTTGTTGTTTTTTACCACTAGAACAGATCGTAGGTTTTTAATGTTTTTAGCATTAGTTAGTATGTACGATAATTTTTCTGTATTAAAATCCTCTTCTTTTGGTTCTCCTGTCTGCCATGGGTATGAAGTGTAATTGTTCTGAACACGTATGTATTCTTTATCATGGTTTGGCCAATGAAAAATATGAAATAAAAAAAACATTATTGTTACATAACAGGCTAAATAGAAAGAACATAGCAACAGCATTTTCTTCTTATTTTGATTTTTGATGATTAAAACCGCGCTTACTATCAGAAGTAAGATGAACGATAAATAGGGGGATAAGTGTTTTCCACCCAGTAAATAAATTTTTAGTATAATTACCAGTACAGTTAATCCGGTAACAAGCGACGAAAACAAGATGTGAAACTTTTTCATTGTGATAATTTGATTGTAATATAAGATATTCTGGTTATTATTGCTTATTCTTTTTTCTCTAACCTAATGTAGTAAGGATAGGCGTAATATTCTCTATCTGCTGCGGCCATTGCCACAACCGCTCCCGATAGCACATTGCAGTTCTTAAACAGCTTAAGAGATAAAAACTGACTAAACTCATGCCTTATATCAGAGGATGGCAAGGTGCCTGAAAACATGCCTATGAATGAGTTCCTTTTAACTAATCCTGAAAGCAAGATAGCTTTGTTTGTAATTGGATTGTTTTGTGTAAAGTAAGATTTATATGTATAGTCTAAATATTCAACTACAATACTTCCGTTGGGATTGAAAGTTAACGAACACGGAATGTTTTGCTGATCAACCCTGATGATTCCTTCCCATTTTCCCTTAAGGGTTTCATCACTTGTATGATTAGTGTACCCTGCAATTTCATTGTTAGGTGTGGGGTTGTAAGAGGGTAATACAACTTTAATTAGTTGATTCGTTATTTTCTGGCAGTATGATTGATTTGAAGTGTTGAGCAATACTGCGATAGCCAATTTCTCCTCAGGAATAAGCTTCAGCATCGAACTTGCGCCCATCATACCCCCTTCGTGCCATACTGTTTTGTATCCATCGTCATCATTTTTAAAATACCATCCAAGTCCGTAATATGTTGAATCGTAGTAATGATATAATGAATTTTTATTAATGTAGTTGTGCATTAATTCTAGTTCTTCGGAATTTAAAAGCTTTTCATTGTTGTTAGATTTAAGGTGAAACAAACCGAATAAAATCAAGTCGTGAATGCTCGAATATATATTTCCTGCTCCTTTTGTGTTATTTGTGATTTCGGGCAAAAGATACATGTTTGAATCGTATTTTTTAGCAACGACCCTTTTTCCCTTTTCAGGTTTGTCAACAAAAGTATTTTCAAGGCCAAGGGGTATAAATAATTCATTCTTCATGAACTCAGAATAACTAGTGCCTCCTTGTTTTTCAATTATATAATCAAGTAGTCCATATCCAAGATTTGAATATTCAAAAACCTGACCTGAAGGATGAAAAAGTGTTCCGTATTTATTAAAAGCTATAGGAAAATCGTCGGCTTTTGTATTTTCATCAGAATAGCTCAATTGAAAATAAGTTCCTAATCCTGATGTATGATTTAATAAATCAATAATTCTGACCTCTGAAGAATTACCCTCAGCAACATTAAACTGTAGCGGAGAAATATATTGATCTGCGGACATCTCAATGCCAATTTTTCCCATATGACTTAAAAGCATAATACCTGTTGCTGTAAACGGTTTCGATACAGAAGCAAGTTGGTAAGGTGTAGAAGTTGTAGCTTTAAGCTGGTTGCTTAAATCAGCATATCCAAAAGCCTTTTCATAAATAATTTTACCATCTTTTGATACTGCAACTGCAATTGAAGGGGTAACTTGATTATTAATAGCATTTTCAATTTCTTTTTCAACCGTGGAAAAATCAAACTCTGTAGTAATCTGACTTTGTAGTAATAGCGGTAAAATAAACGTAAGTGAAAACAAAACAAATGATTTCATAGCTATAGATTTAAAATTGTATGGCTACAAAGCACTGAAATTCTCAAACACGAATCGTCCGAAAACCCGATTTTGGACTTTTTTATAGTATCAGATAGTTAATTCTGAGAAGTATTCCCTGGGCGTTTTATTAGTTTGTTTCCGGAAAATGCTGTTAAACGATGATTTAGATGAAAAACCACTTTCGTAAGCATGTGCGAGGAAGGTAAATTGTTTGTTACTATCGGCTTTTATTCTTTCGATAAATTCATTTACCCTGTATGTATTAATAAATTCATGAAAGTTCACTTGCAGACATTGATTTATAGCAGCAGATAATTCTTTTTCTCTGACACCCATCTTTTCTGAAAGCATTTTCAGGCTTAAATCCTGTGTTAAATAATACTTTTCGCTCTGCATTTTACTTTTTAATAATTCCGCAATCTTCAGAAGTTCTGCATTGTTTTTTTGGGGTGTGCTATTTGTTGCCTTTGTTTTTACTTCTTCGAAACCCTTTATTCCTGTGTGCGAGTGTGTATAGCCTTTAAAGCCAATCCATAATGATATTAAAGAAAGAGCAATGAACATAGGGTAAAAATAATACTGCGCATAAAATCCTGAAAACAATAGAATGTCAGAGATACGCAAAATGAACCACAACAACCAGAATGCAACAAAACAAAAAACAGGTGTTTGTATCCATTTAAGTGATATGCCGGTGGTGTACGAGAAGTTGTTGTGCATCCACTTATTGTATTTAAAGAGTTTATGAACAGACAAGAACATAAATAAGGAGGAATACACAAAACCCGACCATTGCTGTATTATAAAAATTTGCTGTAAAATATTCAGATTATCAGTCCCGAATTGTACTGCCCCATCTCTGAAATACGAAGTTCTGTAATAAATAAGTTCTAAAAGTGCAGGAAGAAGGATGAGATAGTTTTTATTGTGTAATGCTGAACCCGCACCGGTAATGCTTTTGGTGTATAAATACAAAGCGGGGCCAAGTCCGAATATAAGTTCAAATCTTAGGTATGGTATATACTCTAAAAAATGTTTCTGAAAGAACCCATTGAAAAGTGAAAAACTGAGTGTAGTTAACCCAAACAAAAGCAAAACGAGGCCAAGCAATGCATTCCTTTGCCTGTTTTCTTGCTTTAGGAATAGTAAAATGCTAAAAACCAGGGTTTGGACAGATAGCGTGGTAATTAAGGTAATCTTAATCATTTATTATGTTCAAGATATTTTAAGGGTTTTAATCTCTTTATAAATCATTACTGGGCAATGAATAGCAAATATATTATTCATTCCTGAATTTCTGAGAAAAAAATTAGAGAAATTTTGAAACCTTTTTGTCTTGATATTGAAGCAAAAAAAGTCTCTCAGATTACTATTGTAAGCAGACCAATAATAAGTGAGATTTTTGATAAGATTCGAGAATTTGTTGCCAAGGATTGCGAACAGGTAAGCCCTTTTAAAACAGATGAAATTGAAATCTACGAGAATTGCTTTGGGACAATAGGGTTCGCAGAATATGTGGGCGTGTAGGCAAGAGAAAAGTTCGTATTTTTTGCATACTGAAGCGAAATGGCAAGGTCTACACCCAATTTGTTTGTAACTGCTCGATAGCGGAAATCATTCCAATTATCAAGAAGTATGCAGGTAAAAGGATAAACATTTTTAAGGATGGATTCAAAACGTACGATGGTATGGCAGATTTTGGCTACAAAAAGCACTGTAGAATCAAGTATGGTTAAAATAAGTTTGCTAATGGGTATAGCCATATCAAAGGAATTGAAAACTTTTGAGGGGACTGTAGGATAAGATACACCGGGTTTAGAGGCATTCAAAAATATAAATCCTATTTGCATTTATATGAATGTGAATTTAGGTATACCATGAGGAATGAAAATATGAATATTAATTTACTCAAATTAATTCAAAATAGTCCTCTTAAATCATCTTGAGCCCAAAATTAATTGTCTTGATGATTTTTTTGTTGGAATTACTGGTGGACTCAGCTATCAACGCCCCAATTTCCCAGTAGGTTGGTAAAAGTTCAGTGTTGATATTTTTAGAAATATTCTTACGAGCATAAATTGTTGTTAAACGGATGCTATCAAGCATTTCTTCAATTCTTTTTGATATTTCATTTCCTTTGCCCATAAGTAAAAAAAAAAGCACTTTCTGGAGGTGTTGCCAAATTTACAACTTGTGCCCTACGAACTGCTGAATGAAATGTTGTGCATGTTTAAATGTAACTAATCATCCCGCTAGGTCGCTGGTTAATTGTTTTATCGTTCAATTGTAGCACTGTGCGGGCAAAGTTTTATGACCGCTTGTTATGGGCTGGTTTTATGTATCTCAGATAGTTATCAAACACTTCTAAAACTTCAGAGAAGTTGTCTCTTCCAAATCCTACTCGGATATATTTACCATGATACTCGAACATTTCGGCAGGAACGGTCATGATTCCTTTTTTCTTTACTAATTGATTGCTGAATTCCAAAGAGGAACAATTAATGTTTAATTTAACAAAGGAAGTTGAACCTGCTTTTGGAGGAATGAAGCAAGATATCAGTTCCTGTTTTTCTGCAAACTTTTTAAAAATCGAAATGTTTTTCTTAATCTTTCTTAGATTTGGTTCTAAATACAGATTGATACTATTTATTGCCATAATAGACAGAATCTCACTGGGAGCACTATTGCAAATGCTCAAATAATCTTTAAAAGCCACAACACCTTTCAAAAAAGTTTTGTTTTGAGACACTAACCATCCTGTTCTTAAACCTGCTAGGCCAAATGATTTAGAAGTTCCCCAAAGGCTAATTCCTTTTTCATAAATATCACAGATTGGCGGTAATTCTTCAATATCATCGATTATTAACTTATGATACATTTCATCAGAAAATATGTATAAATTGTGCTTTCTGGCA
>CAZTFJ010000012.1:0-17162 GCA_964612255.1 uncultured Rikenellaceae bacterium
ATTGTTGCCACAAATTTTGATGATTATTATCTCCAATTAAAATTTACATTGCAAGTCAGAATACTTTGAAAATGTTTTCCAGTTTTGCTTAACTAAGGATATCTTTGAGCTCAATTCAATGCCTAAAAATAAAACTATGAAGCGGATTCTGGTTACGGGAGGTGCTGGTTTTTTGGGTTCGCACTTATGCGAGAGATTACTTCACGAAGGGAATGACGTGCTTTGCTTAGATAATTATTTTACAGGAAGTAAGGCAAACATTCTTCACCTTATGGATAATCCTTATTTTGAAATAATTAGGCATGATGTAATAAATCCAATTTTTCTAGAGGTTGATGAGATTTATAACTTAGCATGCCCAGCTTCACCCATCCATTATCAGCACAATGCAATAAAAACTGTAAAAACCTCGGTGATGGGAACCATCAATATGCTTGGTTTGGCAAAGCGAGTAGGAGCCAAAATTTTACAAGCATCAACTAGCGAGGTTTATGGCGATCCTCAGATTCATCCGCAGCCAGAAGATTACTGGGGAAATGTTAATCCAATTGGTCCTAGAGCTTGCTACGACGAAGGAAAACGCTGTGCCGAAACGCTTTGTATGAGTTACCATCGGCAAAATAGGGTTAAAATTAAGATTGCCCGAATTTTTAACACCTATGGTTCACGAATGAGTGCTAACGATGGGCGGGTTGTTTCAAACTTTATAATGCAGGCTTTGCAAAACAAGGATATTACCATTTATGGAGACGGAAAGCAAACCCGTAGCTTTATGTTTGTTGACGATTTAATTGAAGCAATGTTACGTTTCATGGCAACTGATAATATGGTAACCGGGCCAATAAATCTTGGTAATCCTAACGAGATTTCGATGTTGGAACTGGCTAATACAATAATTGGTATTACCGGAAGTCAATCGAAAATTGTGCATAAAGAATTGCCAGAGGATGATCCAGCCCAACGAAAGCCCGATACTTCTCTTGCAAAGCATATTTTGAATGGGTGGGAGCCAAACACTAAATTAGAACAAGGGCTCGCGGAAACCATCATGTATTTTAAAAATTACATTATATCAACATAAAGCAATTATGAAAGGTATTATTTTAGCAGGCGGAGCAGGAACGCGTTTGTATCCTATAACCAAAAGCATATCGAAGCAAATTATCCCCGTTTTCGATAAGCCTATGATATACTACCCATTGTCGGTTTTGATGCTGGCAAAGATTAGAGAAATTTTAATAATATCAACTCCTAAAGATTTGCCGTTATACAAAGATTTATTTGGCGATGGAAGCGATTTGGGTTTAAGCATTGAGTATGCAGAGCAGCCATCGCCCGATGGATTGGCTCAGGCTTTTATTATTGGCGAAAAATTTATTGGAACCGATTCGGTTTGCTTAGTGCTTGGCGATAATATTTTTTACGGTCACGGGTTAGGAGGGATTTTGCAAGAATGCGCAAAAATTAAGGATGGTGCAACAGTTTTTGGTTATTACGTGAACGACCCTCAGCGATATGGTGTGGTTGAGTTTGATGAGCAACGCCGAGTTTTAAGCATTGAGGAGAAACCCAGTAATCCCAAATCGAACTTTGCCGTTACAGGATTATATTTCTATAGCAACGATGTGGTTCAGAAGGCTAAAAACCTAAAGCCTTCGGCTAGGGGAGAATTAGAAATTACCGATTTAAACCGTTTGTACCTAAACGAGAGTAGGCTCGATGTGAAATTGCTAGGGCGGGGAATGGCTTGGCTCGATACCGGAACGCACGAAAGTTTGCTGCAAGCCTCAGTGTTTATTCAAACCATAGAGGAGCGGCAGGGGCTTAAAATTGCTTGCTTAGAAGAGATTGCTTACAAGAATGGTTTTATCTCTCTTGATAAGTTACGTTCGCTTGCTCAAGAGTTGCTAAAGAACCAGTATGGCGAGTACCTTATGCGAATAGTTAACGAAGATTACAGATAGAATATGAGAAAAATAGAAACTTCCATTCCCGACTTATATATTATTGAACCAACAGTTTTTGAAGATTCAAGGGGATACTTTTTTGAGGCTTTTAATGCCGATAAATTTAGTGCCTTAGGATTCAATGTTCAATTTGTTCAGGACAATGAGTCTAAATCGGGTAGAGGAGTAATTCGAGGGTTGCATTACCAGCTGGCACCCTATGCCCAATCGAAATTGGTGAGGGTTGTGCAAGGGGCAATTCTCGATGTGGCTGTTGATATCAGAAAAAACTCGCCAACCTATGGCAAACACTTTGCTTGCCAACTTAATGCAGAGAACAAGAGGCTCCTTTTTATCCCTCAGGGATTTGCCCACGGCTTTTCTGTGCTAAGCGATACGGCCATAGTAAACTACAAGTGCGATACGTTGTACAATGCTGATGCAGAGCGGGGAATACTTTACAACGATTCTGATATTGGAGTAGATTGGAAAGTGGATGTTGATAATGCCATTGTATCGGCTAAAGATAATGTGCTTCCGGCATTTAAATCAATTGAAACAAACTTTGTTTATGGTGGGCAATACTAGCAGTACTAAGATTTTGGTCACTGGGGCAAACGGACAGCTTGGGGCCGAGTTGCAAGCCATGCATTTGGCCTACCCACAGCTACAATTTGTTTTTACCGATTTTGATGAGCTGGATATTACTGATTGCAATGCTGTAAGTGTTTTTATTGCCAAACATCAACCCAGTTTTATAGTTAATTGTGCTGCCTATACTGCTGTAGATAAAGCCGAGGAGGAGCCCGATAAGGCGTATGAATTGAATGCTCTTGCCCCAAAATATTTGGCAGAGGCAGCAAAAAACATTAACGCTAAGCTCATACACATATCAACCGATTATGTTTTTGATGGAAATGCTTGTGAACCATATGCCGAAAATTTCATTACTTCTCCCAACTCAGTTTATGGCAGCACTAAGCTAAAAGGAGAGGAGTTTGCATTGAGTACAGGGGTGGCTATGGTAATACGTACCGCCTGGTTATACTCATCGTATGGTAAAAATTTTGTAAAAACCATTGCGGGTTTAGCAAAAGATAAGCACGAACTAAAAGTTGTTTACGATCAGATTGGTTCACCCACCTGGGCATATGATTTGGCTCAAGCCATTTTGCAAATTGTTTTGCAAGGTGTTGGTAACTTTAAACCCGAGGTGTTCCACTTTTCGAACGAGGGTGTATGTAGCTGGTACGATTTAGCAGTTGAAATTGTTAGCTACTTAGGATATTCTTGCCAAATTATCCCTATCTTATCGGCACAATATCCAACATTGGCAAAAAGGCCACACTATAGCGTATTAAACAAATTAAAAGTTAAGAGTAGTTATAATGTAAGTGTTCCCCATTGGCGTAAAAGCCTAATTAAATGCTTAGATTTACTATCAACTTAAAAACTATACAATTATGAATAATCAACAGGTTGACCCCCAAATATTACAAAGAGCCGAACAATGGCTAGAACCAGAGTACGATAAGAACACTCGCCAAGAGGTTAAGGCTCTAATCGATAGCAAATCAAGCGAATTGGTAGATGCCTTTTACAAAGATTTGGAGTTTGGTACTGGTGGCCTACGTGGTATAATGGGGCCAGGAACAAATCGAATGAACCGTTACACGCTGGGTAAGGCTACTCAAGGGTTAGCCAACTATCTTAACAGAGAGTTTAATAATTTACCCGAGATTAGGGTGGCCATTGCTTGCGATTCGCGCAATAATAGTATGCAGTTTGCCCTAACTGCTGCTGAAATTCTAACGGCCAATGGTATTTGGGTTTATCTGTTTGAGGCCTTGCGCCCAACACCTCAGCTAAGTTTGGCCATTCGGACATTAAAATGCCAAAGCGGAATAGTAATTACTGCTTCGCACAACCCCAAGGAATATAATGGTTATAAGGTATATTGGAACGATGGAGCTCAAATAGTTCCCCCGCATGATAAAAATATTATTGCCGAGGTTAATGGCATATCAAGCGTTAAGGATATAAAGTTTGATGGCGACCATAATTTAATTAAGGTTATTGGTAGCGAGATTGATGAGATTTATTTAAACACCCTTTCTTCGCTATCGCTATCGCCCGAAACTAACCTTAAGCATAGAAACATAAAGATTGTTTATACCCCAATTCATGGTACTGGTGTTGATTTAGTGCCCAGGGCCATACATAAGTTCGGCTTTTCAACCGTGGTTACCATTCCCGAACAGAATGTAATTGACGGAAATTTCCCAACTGTACACTCGCCAAATCCAGAGGAGGCTGCAGCCCTACAAATGGCTATTGATAAAGCTGTTGAAATTGATGCCGATATAATTATGGGAACCGACCCCGACAGCGATAGGGTAGGCATTGGGATTAAGGATAATATGGGTAAGTTTATCCTGCTAAATGGAAACCAAGCGGCTGCACTGCTAATATATTACGTGTTAACAAAGTGGAAGGAGAAAAAGTGGATAAAGGGCAATGAGTATATTGTTAAAACCATTGTAACCAGCGATTTATTAGCTAATATAGCAAAAGATTTCAATGTTGAATGTCGTGAAGTGCTTACAGGTTTTAAATACATTGCCGAGCTTATTCGTGAATTAGAAGGGGATAAGACTTTTATTGCTGGAGGCGAGGAAAGTTACGGCTATTTGGTTGGTACTTTTGCCCGCGACAAGGATGCTGTGTTGGCTTGTGCTTTGTTCCCCGAAATTGTGGCATGGGCAAAAGAGCAGGGAAAAACTTTGTATCAACTACTAATAGAGATTTATACCAAGTACGGATTGTTCCGTGAGAGGTTAATTTCAATTACTAAAAAAGGTAAGGAAGGCGCTGAGGCCATCCAGAAGATGATGGAGCGCTTTAGGTCGACACCACCCAAAACACTTGCGGGTTCTACTGTTGTTACAGTTCATGATTATGGCCTTAGGCAAACTCATATGCTAAGCGAGAGTAAGATTTATCCAATAAAGCTACCCAAATCGGATGTTTTACAATTTATTACCGAGGATGGTTCACGGGTATCAGTCCGTCCATCGGGTACCGAGCCCAAAATCAAATTCTATTTTGGTGTTAATGCACCTATGCAATATCCAGCCGAGTACGAAATTGCTATAGGAAAACTCGAGGAGAAGATTGACAGAATAATAAAAGATTTAGGTATAGATTAATGTTTTATGGTTGATTTATGGATATTTGGATTTATTTACTAGTTGTACTAGTTGGATTTATTGCGGGATTTATAAATACAATTGCTGGTAGCGGGAGTTTACTTACTCTTCCGCTACTAATTTTTTTAGGTTTACCCGCCAATGTGGCAAATGGGACCAATAGGATAGGGGTTTTGCTTCAAAGCCTTGTGGCTGTTGGAGGGTTTAAGCAAAAAAAGGTTTTTGAGTGGAAAGAGGGCATTTGGCTCACCATTCCGGCAATTGTGGGTTCGTTTGTAGGCGCTGCATTTGCCGTTAACCTTAACGATGACATAATGAACAGGGTAATTGGCGGGTTGCTTATTTTTATGTTTTTTCTGATGCTCTATAAGCCCGAGCGTTGGGTTAAAAGCAAGGTAAATGTTGTTCATGCTAAGCCTAGCATTGTTCAGCTACTCATTTTTTTTGGTATTGGTTTTTATGGCGGTTTTATTCAGGCAGGGGTAGGTTTTTTTCTGCTTGCCGGGTTGGTGCTGGGTGCAGGCTACGATTTGCTTAAGGCTAACGCCATAAAAGTGCTAATAGTTTTTGCATTTACGCTGGTTGCAATCCTTGTGTTTATTTTTAACAATCAGGTCGATTATAAACTTGGTTTTATATTGGCCATTGGTAGTATGCTGGGTGCATGGGTAGCCACACGGGTAGCCATAAAACGAGGAGCCGAATTTATTCGTTGGTTTATGCTTGTTGCAATATTGGTATCAGCTGTAAAGCTGCTGTTTTTTTAGGCCGATTTTCTATTGCAGTTTAAATACGTAAGTAATTGTTCCAGTTTGGGTGGCAGTGGCGTTTGGGTCAACATCAAATTTAGCCAAACGGGCGGCTCTTTCTGCTGCTTTTATAAGTTCTGAGTCGTTGGTGGTCGATCCTCTCATTCCTCCGCGAACGCTGGTAACGTTGCCATTTCTGTCAACGCGAACCTCAACAACAACAGTTCCGCTTTTTTGGCTTGGGTATTCGGGGGTTGGCAATTTAAGGGCCGAACGATTTCCAAGGCTAAAGCTAATACCATCGCCACCGCCAACGGTGCCGCCTACACGGCTTTGCGAGTCAACGGAACCTTCGTTACTGCCCTGATTTCCTTCGGTACCTGTTTCGCCTTCGCCCGAGGTGTTACCATCGGTTTTTTGCCCAGGGAAAAGCGCCTTTTTG
This sequence comes from uncultured Rikenellaceae bacterium, assembly GCA_964612255.1. GTDB lineage: Bacteria > Bacteroidota > Bacteroidia > Bacteroidales > Tenuifilaceae > Perlabentimonas. Next base: position 6,347 of record CAZTFJ010000012.1, read on the forward strand.
TTAACCTCTCTGGGTTTCTCTTCTACAGGTTTTACCTCTTCGGCTGGTTTGTCCTCCGTTTTTTTCTCCTCTGGTTTGGGCGTTTCCTTTTCGGGTTCAGGAATCGATGGGGCATCTTCAAAATCTTGGGTTAGGGGAGTTTGTTCTGCTTGCTCTTGTTGCGACTGAACTGGCTGTGTGGTTTGCTTTGGAGCAGGACGAGGCTCAATGGAGCCCGCTCCATTTATATCATCTCCAAAATTTATAAGGATTCCCTGTTCGCCAGGTAGGGGCAAAGGTGTGGAGAAACCAAATAGAAACAGCAATACACCTAACGTTACGTGTATTAATATTGATCCTACTATTCCTTTGGTTTTATCCGACATCCAAATTACTTTAAAGGTTGTGTAGCAAGAATTAGCTTATACCTATTATTTTTTGCAATATTCATAACCTTAACCACCTCTTCCATAGGCACTGTTCGGTGAACATGAAGCGAGATGGTCGGATCTTCTTCACCCTGCAATTTTTGAGCCAGATATGATTCCAAATCGGCAAGGGAAATGGGGGTTTGCTCTACGTAAAATAGCAAGTCCTGCGTAATGCTCACCGTGGTAATGGCTTTGGCAGGTGTTTGGCTGTTGCTCTGAGGCAAAAGTAGCTTTAGCGCGTTGGGAGCAACCAGCGTTGATGATACCATAAAGAATATTAGCAGAAGAAACACTATGTCGGTCATTGACGACATGCTGAAGTTTGCATCTACTTTTGAGCCGCGTTTTAAAGCCATTTTATTCCTGTTTTATGATACTGGTTCGTTAAGCAAATCGAGAAACTCGGTAGTGTTTGCCTCCATGGTAAAAACTACCTTTTCTACCTTTGCCACAAGGATATTGTATCCAAAGTAGGCAGCTATACCCACAATTAGACCAGCAACTGTGGTTACCATGGCGGTGTATATACCGTTTGATAGTAGCCCAACATCGATATTGTTACCTGCCATCGACATGTCGTAGAATGCTCTAATCATACCTATTACGGTACCCAAGAAACCAATCATGGGTGCACCGCCGGCAATGGTAGCCAGGGTAGGCAAGCCACCCTCGAGCTTCGATATTTCTAAGTTACCAACATTTTCAATGGCAGCAGTAACATCCGATAGTGGGCGCCCAATGCGTTGAATTCCCTTCTCAATCATTCGGGCAACGGGGGTGTTCTGATCTTGGCAAAGCTGAATAGCCGATTCAACCTTATCGTCATGGATATACTCCTTGATACGATTCATAAAGTTGATGTCTTCTCTTTGGGCTTTTTTAATAGCCCAGTAGCGCTCAATAAAAAGATATACAGCAATGCACCAAAGCAATACAAGGGGAAGCATAATCCACCCTCCCTTCATGGCAAGTTCCCAAAAGCTAAGTGTTAGTTCACCGGCTGGTTCAGCAGCTAAATCGCCAGCGTTTCCAACTTGTAATAGTAGTGTGTAAAGCATATTCTTTTAGTATTATTTTTGGCCGAAATTAATAAAAAAACGTTTAATAGAGAATTCTATTTTATTTCAACAAAAGCTTTTTCAAATTCATCCGTATCAAGTGTTGGTGGAGCATTTGTATTGTTCTCAGATTCAGGATTAGTGAATTCAAACTCATCTTCTTTAGGACGATTAAAAACGCTTTTGTATTTATTGAAAAGTTCACGGAGGTTGTTAAAATCTTCACGGTACATCAAACCTGCTCCAGCAGTATATTCGCCAAGGTTAGTGCCGTAAAGAATATCGTCGTTTGATCGGTAAAATGCTTTTAGGCGAAGCTTGCCTGAGGGCACAATTTTTAAATCAACATTAACATCGCCCGCTATACCCGAAGCTACATTCTGGTTACCCATGTCAACGTTGCTATTGATAGTGAGCCTATCGTTAAATAGCTGAGTAGAGAAGGCTAGCTCAATTTCATTTGAACTTAACTCTTCCCCTGGTCGCCAGTTTACACCAATATCAACAGCGCTGGTCCATTGCGATATCCAGTTGCTTAGCTGGTTCGACAGCATTTCGCCAGCTGTAGAGTATATTCCTTTGCTAAAACCTGAGCTTTGGGCTGAGGTGTTGTCGCTTGTAAAGCTGTTGATTACTAGCAACGAAAGGAAGTGCATACTTACCCTTTCTTCGGTATTAAGGGCATCTTGTACTACGGCTTTTAGCGATGGGTCTTCCTCGGCAATGGGTACAACAATATCAAAATTAATAGAAGGTTCCATCAACTTTCCGGCTAGGTTTATTTCGCAATCAACTTGTGTGCGTGAGTTGTAAACAGGCTCTTCGCTCATTGGATTTAGCGGTTTTAATGTTGTTCTGAGCGAATATATGGCTTTAATATCCATTAGGGCTTCGGTTAGCTCACCATTCCAGGTAATTGTGCTGCCATCGCCAATTTGAAATCGCTTGTTAATAACTCCCTGAAGGGTGAATAGGTAGTCTCCCTTTTCAATGGCATACTGCCCAAACATGTTAAATATATCCTGATTAAGATCTATCTCCAGCTTAAGGTTTCCTGATCCATTCGCTTTAATAATATCGCCAAGCTGTTTGTCGATAATGATTTGAACATCGGCTTCGGGAGTTACCTCAAGGTCTAGATTAACCCTAACATTCGATTCACTTTCTTGCTCAAGGGCTAAAAAGTCATCAATAATAATTATCTCGTTGCTATTATCAACAAAATTAACAAAATCGTATTCGGCCACATCGCTTGAGGTTGACAGCGGCAGGAAAAGAGCAGTGCGAGGCTCGGTGCGAATTGATGCGCTAACCAGAATATCGGATGGGGGACCTGAAACTTTTGCCTGTCCGCTAGCATAAACCGAACCATAAAACAGCTCGTTATCCCTTTCGGTAGTGTTTAAAAACTGGAAATTGCTAGGGGTTAGGTTTAAATCAAGAACAATATCTTTGAAATAATTAGTATTAATAGCTCCATTTACGGTTGCAAGCCTATTGTTTGAATCGAAAATTTTAAAACCATTAAATTTGACGTCGCTATTATCAAGGTAAATAGCATCGGACATGGAGTAGCGGGTTTTTGTGAAGTCAACCAAGCCGCTGGCATCGTTTAGGCGCAAAGTTCCGTTAAGCAAAGGTTGACTTAGATTGCCTGTGATTTTAACATTTCCCGACACTGTTCCTTGAAGATCAACAACATTGCCCTGTAAGAAAGGCTCAACCAGACTTAGGGACAGATTATTAAGTCGAGCAAAAAATTGCATGGCTTTATTGTCGGGGAAAAAGTCTCCCGCCACTCTAAATCCATCCTCATCATTCAACGAGTTAAGTAAATCAACCGATATCTTTTTCTCATCGCTATGCCACTGGCTTTTTAGGGTTATTGCCCCCAGTTCTTGCTCGTTGGCATACAGTTCCTGCATTGTTAAATCGGCATAAAACAGTGGGTTTTCGGTAAGGTTAGTTGCCTTGGCGTACCCGCTTGCCTGGCCTTTAAACTCGTAGCCAAGATCTTTAGTGTAAAGGTTAATGTTTGATAAGTCGATATTGCTTAAATCTACCCGAATAAAATCGTTGGGAGTCGACTCAATTCGTCCACTTACAGCAAGGGTTTGCTGATTGTTGTATAGTAAAAAGTTGTTAATGCTAATTAGGCTACTATCGATTATGGCTTGTGATTGGCTAACTTGCCAAGTGGTATCGTTAAGCGTAAACTCGGATGGAATAAAATTTAAAGCGATTTGTTTTCCGCTATCGTTATGAGCAAAGAGTGCATCAATTTTAATGGCACCAAGGTTTTTTATGTCCGTTTTATTGTCCCACCTAAGTTCTGTTTCAACGGTATTGTTGTTTGCTGTAGCAAGTATGCTAACATTTCGTATTTTGGATGCGCCGAATGTTACGCTGGGAGACGAGATGCTTGCAGTTAGAGTAGAGTCGTTTGAAATGCCATCGATAGAAATATTTTCTATAGTATTACCCGATAGCTGTATCTCTGGAATTTTCACCTTAAGGTTAAGGGTTTGGAAATCGGGATTGTATATTCCAAAAATGTTTGTGTTTTGCGCAATTCTGAAGGTAGGCATCAGAACCTCAGTTATTTTATTGGTGTTCTTTAGCCTAAGCCTTATGATGTAGTCGTTAATTTCGGGGTTTTCTACACCTGTGGGTGTTAAATCTGGTTTTACATTGTTTTTACTGAGCGCAGGTATGTATAGGTAGATTAAATTTTGCAATGAGCCAAAAATTTTGGTGTAGTTATACTTCCCTCTAATCTCGCCATCGGCAAACTCCGATTTTAAGGAGATTTGCTTGCTGTCGTTATTATTGTTGGCATTAATTATAACGTTGCTTGTTTTTATTTCGCCCACTTGATTACGATAAAAGCCGTTTACCAACTTTACCTCACCTTTGGTATTGTCGATACTGTTTCCCGAAAAATTTGCAGTAACTAAAAATGATGCTTGCGATAGGCTGTCGGATTTGTTTAGATTTAGCTTAACCAGATCGAGCTTGGGAACAAAAGCGGAAAAGTCGAAAACTGGGATTGAATCGCTAAAGTTTAGCGAGCCCATAAAGTTTAGCTTAGCGTTGGGGTCGTCTAAAATAAGTGAACCTTCAAATTTTTTGTTGTTTAAAGAGCCATCAATTTCGATGTTAGTGTATTTGTAGCTGTTGGCTTCAATTGATTTTATGCTGGCCTTGGTTACTGCATTAAGCTGTGTATCGTAGTTTGTATTACCATTTACACTAGCCGAAAGGCTAACCTTTCCCAGAAGTTCGTTGCTGATAAGTTCCCCTAAATTTAGCTCTTCGGTAGATACATTCCCTTTGAAAAATGTTGACGATTCCTTATCTGGTCTAAACATTAAATCCATGGATATGTTCCCAATGTTGCTGGCAAGTGTGCCGTAGGCAACAAAGTCGGTAATAAACCCTGTGAAGTTTCCGTTAAATGAAAGGCTCTTAAGACTATTTAGGTTGTCGGGAATGGGTATGATTTGGGTACGGGTATCGGCAAATTCAAAACTTTCTATGTCGGTGGTTGTGGTGTTAAACTCTTTAATATCAACAAAAATAAAGGTGGTTTCAATGTTGGGGAGTCCCGATATATTCGCATTTGCCAGAATCGATGTGGTGTCGGCTAACTTAATGCCAAGGTCACGTACCCTTAAATCGCTAATGGGGCCTCTAAAGCGCCCCTCGATACTAGCTGTTTCATCGAACCTTTTAAGCGCGGGCACAAAAAAAGAAAGGGCTTGGGTCGAAAGTGTAGTCGATTCAAACTCGCCTTGTAGCGTTACAGCATTCAGAAAGTCGCTCATCTGATCCCATCCATCGTAGCTAAATTGGAGATAGGGAAGGTTTATGCTTGACTGCATAGCCCGAATTCTGATTTTTTCAAAATCCATATGCCTACTGCTTAGGCTCATATCGGTTCTAAACCTATCGATAGTAAATCCACTTTTATCAACTCCCGACAATTCGTCGATGGTAAATGCAATGGTATCGCCAACAATGCTTAGGTTTTTCAGGTTAAGCTGCAGGTTTGTTACTCTTAAATCGTCGAAATTTATTTGCCCCTCGGTTTTTGGTGCAAATTGCTTTTGCATCAAAAATTCTGAATTAGTTAGTCTTACATGTCGGAAGTTTATGCCAAGGCCCTTTGTTTCGGGAGCCAAAGTGTCGCGAGGGGGCAGAATATTGTCTAGTAAAACCGTTAGGTTCATATTGCCAAGCGTATCGGTTGCAAGGTTTACATGGGCGTTATTAAGTGTTACCCGATGAAAATTAATGGAGTGCTTGGCACGGCTATAGCCCAAAAGGCTTGCAGTAATAGATTTGGCATTAATTAGCGTATCGCCATAATTGTCTTCAATGTAAACGTTGTTAAGGTGTACGCGGTTAAATGGCCTAAAATCGAACTTGCTGATATGAACTGTTGTGCCTAGCTTATCTTCAAGAATAGTAGTGGTTTTATCAACAAGCCAGGTTTGAACTTTGGGGTGCTGAATAACAATCCAAATGGTGGTAGGGATTGATAGCAGCACAACAAATACTATCAGAAAAATTTTAATCGATTTTTTAATAACTTTGCCCACCAGAAAAAAGAATTGATTAAAGAGTTAATCATAAACTATGCCATAGTTTATGAAAGCCCGAATTTAGTAAAAAGCAGAACAATTAATTAAAATAATTTAACCTAAGTTTTAGGTTTTTGCTGAGCGTTTATTTTTATTGTATGAGTGTAACAATTTTAGGGATAGAATCTTCGTGCGACGATACCTCTGCAGCTGTTTTAAGAGATGGACGTATGCTGTCAAATCTTATTAGTAACCAGAAGGTTCACGAGGAGTATGGTGGGGTAGTGCCAGAGTTGGCCTCGCGTGCACATCAGGCTAGCATTATACCTGTGGTAGATACGGCTCTTAAGCAGGCGGGAATTTCTCCAAACGAAATAGATGCGGTTGCTTTTACTCAAGGCCCTGGATTATTGGGCTCGTTACTAGTGGGTGCATCTTTTGCCAAAGGGTTTGCTCTTGCCCAAGACATTCCCCTTGTTGAGGTAAACCATCTACATGGGCACATTCTTTCGCATTTTATAATTACATCCGATAATACCAAAGTTCCCCAGTTTCCATTTCTATGCTTGCTAGTATCGGGAGGGCATACACAGCTTGTGTTGGTTAATGATTTTAATAGTATGGAGATAATTGGCAAAACCATTGACGATGCTGCTGGAGAGGCATTTGATAAGTGTGCAAAGGTTATGGGGCTTGGCTATCCGGGTGGACCTGTGGTGGATAAGTTGGCTGCTGAGGGTAATTGCAATGCTTTTCAATTTGCCAAACCTTTACCACAAGGGCTCGACTTTAGCTTTAGTGGGCTAAAAACATCATTTCTCTACTTTTTGCGTGACGAGATAAAGGTTAACCCCAACATTATTAATGAGCGTAAAGCTGATTTGTGTGCCTCGTTGCAGCAAACCATTGTAACCATTCTGATGGATAAGCTGATTAAGGCATCGAAGCGTCTTGGGGTAAAAGAAATTGCCTTGGCTGGCGGGGTGGCAGCCAACTCTGGTTTGCGCAATGCTGTTACAAAGGCAGGAGAACAATTTGGTTGGAATACCTATGTTCCTGAGCTGAGGTTTACTACCGATAATGCAGCAATGATTGCAATTGCAGGGCATTACAAGTTTTTACGTGGCGAACACGCATCACATGATTCTGTCCCACTGGCTCGCTTACCTTTCTAGCGCTAATTATCTGATATACTAAAAAAGGTGCATCCATTTTTTGCGATGCACCTTTTTCCCTAACGAACTCTAAAACATTCTCTACTCGTATTTAAGAGTAATGGCTGGATTTGTTCGTGCCGCTTTTAGGGCTTGATAGCTAACGGTAATTACAGCAATTAGGTAGGCTAAAATTGAAGCTGCAATAAAAACCCAAGGTGTAAGGTTAATGCGGAAGGCAAAATTCTCCAGCCATCCTTTCATAAGGTACCATGCAATGGGCCAAGCTATTACTGTTGATATTAAAAATAGTTTATTAATCTCGTTGAGTAGTAGCCAAACCATAAGCCCCATATTTGCACCCAGTACCTTTCTTATGCCAATTTCACGAGTGCGCTGCTCAGCCGAATAGGATGAAAGCCCAAGAAGACCCAAAGATGCAATAATTATGGCAAGCACACTGAAACTTGTAAATAGCGTTCTTGCACGTTTCTCCTCGCTGTACATATTGTCAACTGCTTGTTCGAGGAAGAAATAGTCGAATGCTTGGTCTGGAACAAACTCGTTCCATTTGGCTTCAATCAATTTTATGGTTTCTTGGGTGTTGTTGCCATTAATCCTAAGGGAAAGGTATGTGTAAACAGGGTGCGCAGCAATAACCAGTGGGCTTATTTTTTGATGTAACGACTCGTAGTGAAAATCCTCCATTACCCCAACGATAGTTCGCTCATCATCAAGGTTCATCATAACTATTTGGCCTATTGCCGATCCCTCAAATCCAAAGGCTTTTGCAGCAGCTTCATTTATTATCATCGCAGAGGAATCGCTAGCAAAATCTTCGCTGAAGTATCGGCCCTCAACCATTTCGAATTGCATTACTTTGTCAAAATCGTAGTGGGCGTAAAAGTGATTGAGCGATTGCATATCGTCACTCGGAGCCCCTTTTTTCTGCATTACAGTATTACCAATAATTGTAGTTGGTAATGAACTCGATCGTGAAACGGCTTGAACATTGGGTATCTCTTTTAGCTCGTTGAGAAATGTTTCGCGCTGCCCAGCCGCTATGGCGTAAGGCCTATTTATAACGAGCATATCATTAGGGTTGTATCCAAGATCTTTACTTTTAAGTAACGATACCTGCTGGTAAACCACAAATGTAGAAACAAGCAGTCCTATGGTAATAATAATTTGCAAAACAACCAACGCACCCCTTAAAAAGCTGTTTTTCATCCCAGTTTGCAGCTTACCCTTAAGCACTTTAAGTGGTTCGAAACTGGCTAAAAAGAATGCGGGGTAACTTCCTGCAGCAAAGCCCACCACAAGAATAGTACCTATGAGAATACTTATGGTAAGTGCAATTGGCAATGAGGTAAGTGTAAGCTCCTTGCCGGCTATGCTGTTAAATGCAGGCATTGCTGCAACTATTAGTAGAATTGCTATTACAAGGGATATGGATGAAACCAATACCGACTCTGTTATGAACTGTCCAATAAGGCTCGATCGAGTTGACCCCACAACTTTTCGTATACCAACTTCTTTGGCCCTTTTGGCCGATCGTGCTGTTGAAAGGTTCATGAAATTAATTGCTGCAATAAGTAGAATAAATACAGCAATTAGCATAAATACATACACCATAACTATGTTTCCACCCTTGTTCATTTCAAATGCCATATTTGATTTTAGGTGGATATCGAGTAGTGGTTGTGTGAAGTATGTATAGCGATTACCACTTTTCTCAAAGTCGTCAGTTGAGATATTTATAAACTGCTCAAACTGAGGCCCAGCATATGTATTAACCATATCAACAAATCGACGATCAACTTCTTTGGGGCTTAACCCCTCTTGCAAGAGCAAGTATGTGAAGTTATTATTTCCAACCCACATAGTGCTTTGCGCCATGTTAAGGGTTACGAATGAGCCAATAATATCAAACTGGATGTGACTGTTTTTGGGAACATCTTCAACTATAGCCACAACCACTCTACTTTCCCTGTTATCGCCAAAAAGAATGGACTTTCCAATAGGATCTTCATTGCCAAAATAGCGTTTAGCTGTCGATTCTGTCATTACCAGCTGGTTGGCAACATTTAGTATGTTTTCCGCATCGCCACTTATCACTTTAAACCCATCGAAGACTTGAAAAAAGGTTGAATCGGCGTAAATTATATTTTTCTCAACAAAGGTTTTGTCGTTATATCGTAGCACGGGTTCGCCAGAGAATGTGAAAACTCTCGTGTAATTTTCAATATCTGGATAATCAGATACTGATGTGGGACCAATTGGAACACAGCTTATGGGGCCTACCAACTCTGTGTCTTGTATTTTGGCATCGAGACAAATTCTATGGATATTCTCTGCATTTGGATGGAACTTGTCGTAGCTAAATTCGTCGATAACGTAAAGCATTATAAGCAATGCACTGGCAATACCCACTGCTAATCCAAAAATGTTGATTAGTGTATATCCTTTTTGGGAAACAAGGTTACGGAATGAAACCTTAATGTAATTTTTTATCATGGCTAAAGCATTAGTTTTTGTTGCAAATTGCATATCTGCTAACATATGGCATACCAATATTTGTAAAGTTAAGATATGCAGGCATTAACATAATGCTGCTTGAGTGTATAGATGTTCACTATCGTATAAGGGTTGTTCGATATCGAACATATTATAATTTACGGTAGTGTTGATAATATGTAAATCATTTTGATTTTACTTTTTGGACTTAAACAAATATGAATGAAACCATATGCCCTTAAAAATGTTACTTTTGTGATATCCATTAACTAACTATCTGGTATGATAAGAATATTTCGTTTTGTAAAGCAATATTTTAGAGAGATACTAAGAGGATTATATTTTGTTGCTGCCGTTGCAATTATTATGTTGGCATTGCCAAATGAGCGACGGTTTAAGTACGAATTTCAGAGAGGTATGGAATGGATGCATGAAGATTTAGTTGCACCATTTGATTTCCCCATATATAAAACCGATGCCGAATTTATTGCAGAGCGTAACGCAATACTCAATAATTTTAAGCCCTTTTTTACTTACGATACCGCGGTGGTTGCCAAGGCTATCGATACCTACAGAAGTGATGTGAGCAAGAATCTTAAGGAACGTGATATTGTTGAGTATAACGATTCTGTTTTTTTAGAGTTAGAACAAGCAATCAATCGGGTACTTCAGGCGGGTGTTATGAACCCCAACGAGTATTCCGATTTGCGAAGCGATATTCAGGGTGGTATTACCATTGTTAAAAACAATCAGGCATTTGAAACAGGTATTTCAGATGTTTATCAGGTCAATAGAGCTGTTGATGAGCTTAAGTCTATGGCTTCGAGTTTATCGGCAGGGACCAACGATCCTGTAGCGCAAATAGTAAATAAGCTAAATTTTTCTCGGTATATAAAACCAAACCTTTTGTACGATTCAGAAACCACTAAGCAGGTAACTAACGATATGTTAGCCAACTTGTCGGCCACAAAGGGATTGATTTATGCCGGAGAGCGAATTGTTAGTAAGGGCGAGATTGTAAATATGCAATATGCATGTAAGCGTCCGGTGAACTGCATCTAAAAACGACGCTGGGACATCCACTACTTTTG
>CAZTFJ010000013.1:0-4692 GCA_964612255.1 uncultured Rikenellaceae bacterium
GCAGATAGATAGCACTAGTGCAGGCCAATTGGCCTATCTTTACTCGTTCGAAATTAATCCTGCCAATATGCCCCTTGCGGTAAAACTTTTAAATGGGTACGTAAAGGGAGGCTCATTAATACCTTTTATTATGCCATATGCCGATATTGCCTACGAGCATGATAGCACGTACATCCCATTGATTAGGATTAAAGGATATCTACATTTTTTAATAAATGAATATACCGAGTCGGAGAAGTGGTTCGAGAAGGCATACACCGCAGGTGACTCGTCGCGATTTACCACAAAATTTTTGGGTATAACAAAATATTACAAGGGCAATTACCTAGCAACAACGGAATTGCTAACTAAAGCATACCTAATAGACAGTACTGATAATGTGGTGAACTTTTTACTAGCCAAAGCTTGCACCGAGGTGGGCGATTGGCCACAGGCAATTAAGTTGCTAAACTACACCGAAGATTTACTCACGCCCGATAATAAAGAAATTGCCTTGCTCTACTCTGCACGAGGCGATGCATACCGAAAGTCGAGACAATTTGAACTGGCTATTGAACAGTTTGAACGTACTATGGAAATAAACCCTAAGCAAAACACTTACCTATTTGAAATTGGACAAACCTACTACCTTGCAGACCAATACGATAAGGCAAAAGACTATTTAGAGAATTTCATAGCCATAGCAAAAGACGAAAAAGCCTCAAAAGCTGCTCGTAGCAAAATATCTCACGCAAAATCTTACCTGAAATTTATAAATAGAGAGATATTCTTCTTAGATTCTGATAACATTAAAGTAGTAACCAAATCAGCAGAATGATTATGCACTATATGGCTAGCATATTTTTACTATTTTTGCTGTTTAGCCAAAACATATAATATGGATATAAAAACACTAGCCCTTGTTGCCCACGACAATAGAAAACAAGATATGGTTGAGTGGGTTGAAGAGAATTGGGAAAAGTTAATGCCAAACAAGCTTGTTTGTACCGGTACTACCGGTAAATTGGTTGAGGATGTTCTTACGCGAATGTCAAAAGAAGTTTCTCCGCTCAATAATAAAATTTTAAAGCTAAAATCGGGGCCCTTAGGAGGCGATCAGCAAATGGGAGCAATGATTGCAGAGGGTAATATAGACATACTAATTTTTTTGTGGGATCCTATGCAACCTCAGCCACATGACGTTGATGTAAAAGCGTTACTAAGAATTGCCAGCGTTTACAATATCCCTACAGCAACCAACAGATCAACAGCCGATTTCATCATTGAGTCAACTCTACTTAATCGTGAATACATAAGGAAAATGAAAGACTACAGCGGTTATATCAACAGAAATGTTAGCCTAGGCGAGTAATTTTGTTGATATAATTCAATCACTTTTTTATAGCAGCACTCTTTTTACGAATTTGCTTTATGGTCCAGTTAATACGCTTTGCATAATATGGGCTGGCCATAAGCGAAAGGAATTCAGCAAAATCATCAAGACGAGGAATAGCCACCTCACCAATGGCGATTAGAGCATCAACAATACGCTCTGTTTCTTTAGCATTTGTAGTAACCAAGAATCGTTCAACCAGCTGTTCCACAGCTGATGCGCCATAGGATATCACCTTATCTAAATCACCATCAATTATTCCAAAGCTAATATTCTGGTCGTCGGACAGAATAGTGTAGTCAGGGTACTTATCCTTTAAAACCTTAGCTGCTTCCATACGAACAAGCAAATCGTTACAAGTTAGCAACGAGGCAAGGTCACTCGGATTGGCCGCGGCTAAACTTTCCTTCACTGTTGATTCGAGAGAATGTTTGGGTTCCTCTCTTCTCTTCAGGAAAATTTGAGCTTTACGAGAAAGGGTTCCATTAGCAGTAAACAAAAGGGCTACTGGTACTCCCCCATGGTAATAATATAAATCAGAAACTTTTAATGGAATATCCTTGAGCGTGGGTATGTCAGAAGGTTTTAACCACCAGTACTCATTAAGCACATCAGGAAAACTTTTACGCGCTTGAAAGCGGGCAACTTCCAAATCTAAACCAGTTCGTATATCAACAATATCGCCCTTTTTAAAACGCGAAGTATATCGATATGCAAAAAATTCGTTCTCGCTATGATCTAACGCACCTAATGGTAACTCCATTTAACTACAATATAATTACTTACAAATATTTCCTCACTAACTTAAAATGCAACCCAATATACAACAATATAACCTAATATGAAAATTTTAAGTTTAGCAATTTATTAAATAACATTAAGCAAAATAAATTGTTTGCAAAAGAACACCAAACTACAAAAAAATAGTGTTTTCTTTTAAGTATATTTGCTTTTGATTTAAGCCGTTGTATGCAAACAATTTATACTTTGTTAATGATGATATCCCAAAATAACATTTTGATTATTATGGCAATGCAAGCGGAAGCACTTCCGCTAATTTCAAACCTAGCCCTATCAAATAACAGCACTATTTTTTCACCATATTCCATTGAACATTACTCGGGAGTTAGGAATAACAAAACTATTCATCTACTAATTAACGGGAAATGCAAGACCCACTCAGTTGACCAAATTGGGACCCAAGCATCTACCCTTACAACTCACTTAGGAATTGAAAAATTTGCACCCGAAATTATAATAAATGCTGGCACTGCCGGTGGGTTTAAGAGCAATGGATCAAAAATTGGCGATGTGTATCTTAGCTATCCCAAAGTATGCTACCATGACCGCAGGGTAAATTTACCCGGCTTTAATGATTACGGCACAGGTAATTACCCAACTATTGATAGTACAACAATTGCCAAAGAGCTAAACCTAAAAACAGGAATAGTATCAACAGGCGACAGCCTCGATTTCACCACCCAAGACCTAGAACAAATAAAGCGTAACAAAGCCGTTGTAAAAGAAATGGAAGCCGCAGCTATTGCTTGGGTGGCTCAACAACACAGCATCCCATTTTTAGCCATTAAGGCAATTACCGACCTTGTTGATGGGGAGCATCCCACGGAAAAAGAATTTTTGCAAAACCTTAACGAGGCATCAAAAAATTTGAGCAACCAAACCGTGAGAATTATTGATTGGCTATTAAAAAATGGTTAAAACAACTAGTTTACACCATAGTACTGCTTATACCACGCAACAAAACGTGCTACACCTTGCTCAATCGAAGTATTAGGCCTAAACCCTAAAATGCTCCACAAATCCTCCACATCGGCCCAAGTGGCAGGCACATCGCCAGGTTGGAGGGGTATGAAGTTTTTCTGCGACTCAACACCCAAAGATTTCTCAATAGCATCAATAAAATCCATTAATTTAACGGGATTGCTATTGCCAATATTGTAAATTTTATAGGGCGCAATTGAACTGGCTGGGTTTGGTTTTTGACCGCTCCAGCGGCCATCAGTTTCTGGTGCATTATCAATAACCCTTACAATACCTTCAACAATATCATCAATGTAAGTAAAGTCGCGCTGCATATTGCCATTGTTAAAAACATCAATGGGATTTCCACTTATAATAGCATTGGTGAAAAGGAACAGCGCCATATCGGGTCGACCCCATGGGCCATAAACAGTGAAAAATCGCAAGCCCGTTGTGGGCAAGCCAAAAAGATAGCTATAGGTATGCGCCATTAGCTCGTTGCTCTTTTTGCTTGCAGCATAAAGGCTAATGGGATGGTCAACATTGTGGCTTGTAGAAAATGGCATAGTTTCGTTCAGTCCATAAACGCTTGAACTACTGGCATATGCCAAATGCTCGATATTATTGTGTCTGCAGGCTTCGAGAATATTGATAAAACCAACAATATTGCTATCGGCATAGGCCATTGGATTTTCTAAACTATACCTTACCCCAGCCTGAGCCGCCAAGTTGCATACCCGTTGGAACTTAAAACCTTCAAACAGTTTATTAATACCCTCCCTGTCTTCGAGGTTTAACTTGATAAAAGAATAATTGGGGTAAACGCTGCTCTGCACTGGTTTACCGTATTCAATTTTCTCTTTTGATATACCAGTTTCTTGCAAACGCGAGTACTTAAGGTTTACATCGTAGTAATCGTTTATACTATCAATACCTACTACTTCGTCGCCACGTTCTAGCAAGCGCTGTGCTAAATGAAAACCAATAAACCCAGCAGTACCGGTAACTAATATTCTCATTGATGAAATATCTAACGTTTATAACATAAAAAAGTATTACAGGCTCCAGTACAATAGTCCTTTGGGCCTGTTATCTCTAAAAACTCCCTTAACATCAATAAACATACAATTATTTGCTGCTATTTCTTGGAATGATGAGCTGTCGAGATTCAGGTACTGCTTATGGTTTACCGCAACCACAATGGCATCGTACTTTCCGGCAGGTTCTTCGCTTAACTTATAACCATACTCATGCTCCACCTCTTGGGCGTCGGCATAAGGGTCTACAGCATCGATATTTGAAATGCCGTACGATTTTAACTCGTTGATAATATCAACAACTTTAGAGTTACGAATATCGCTAACATTCTCTTTAAAAGCAACTCCCATAATTAAAACACGAGCATCTTTCACATTCTTATCGCAGGCAATAATTTTTTTCACAATCTGCTTGGCTACATAACCACCCATTGAATCGTTTATAAATCTGCCAGCACTTATTATTTGAGGATGGTAGCCCAACTCCTTTGCCTTATATACCAAGTAGTACGGATCTACCCC
>CAZTFJ010000013.1:4710-8557 GCA_964612255.1 uncultured Rikenellaceae bacterium
GCAATGACCTCCAACCAAACCAGGGAAAAATTTCAAGAAATTCCATTTAGTACCAGCAGCTTCAAGCACCTCGTAGGTATTAATCCCCATCCGATTAAAAATAAGCGAGAGCTCATTCATAAAGGCAATATTGATATCGCGCTGAGTATTTTCAATAATCTTTGCCGCCTCGGCAACTTTAATTGAGCTAGCCCGGTGAACCCCCGCTTCAATAATTAGCTCGTAAGTTTTGGCAATTATCTCGGCCGATTCGTTATCGCAACCACTAGTTACCTTCACAATTTTGGTTAGGGTGTGCTCTCTGTCGCCAGGATTTATGCGCTCGGGCGAAAAACCTACCTTAAAATCGTCAATATATTTAAGCCCCGAAACTTTTTCTAAAAGCGGAATACAATCCTCCTCAGTACAGCCTGGGTACACGGTTGATTCGTACACAACGTAATCGCCTTTCTTAAGCACCTTTCCTACAGTTTCGGTAGCGGCAAGTACAGGTTTTAAATCGGGTAGGTTATGGTCGTCAATTGGTGTAGGAACTGCCACCACGTAAAACTTAGCATCTTTCAGCTCGTCGGGATTAGCAGTGTAATGAATATCGCAACCTTCAAAGGCTTCTGCCTCGAGCTCACGACTAGGGTCAATGCCCTTACGCATCATTTCCACCCTATCGGGTTTTATATCGAAACCAATAACTGATATTTTTTTTGCAAACTCAATGGCTATAGGCAGTCCAACGTACCCTAATCCAATTACAGCCAATTTCTCATTTTTGGCAACTAGTTCTTGATAAAGACTCATTTTGCTTATAGTTTAAGGTTTTTACAGTATGGATGATATTCACCTGTAAGCCCAATGGGCTTTGAATTACGAATATGGTGCACTGTTTGAATGGAATTGCGGGCATCGGCCAAACCGTACCCCCTACCCTTTAGTATCTCTTGGTAGCTAACGGTATGCAAATCGGTAAAACCACCGCTAAACTCGAGCTCTTCGCCCTCAATATTTATTGATCGGAAAGTGCGTTGACCTTTCTCCTTGATATTATTTGGCACATCGCTATAGTCTACACTGAGAAACCAGCGCACCTTAGCACGCTCAAGGGCTAAATAACCAGCAGCCTTATCGGGTTCCGAAACGTGAACAATATTCTCGCGAACATTGCCAAATATCCACGTAAGCATATCAAAAAAGTGCACTCCTATGTTTGTTGCTACTCCGCCCGATTTCTGCACATCGCCTTTCCATGAAATAAAGTACCAACGACCACGGCTGGTAATGTAAGTTAAATCGATATCAAAAATTTTGTCCTTCGGTGCTTCCTCCACCTTCTTTTTAAGTTCTAAAATTGAAGGATGATGGCGTAGCTGCAGTATGGTATTAACCTTTCGGCCGGTCTCCTTTTCAATCTCCTCCAAAGCATCTACATTCCAAGGATTTAGCACAATGGGCTTTTCGCAAATAGCATCGGCACCATGACGCAAGGCAAATCTGATATGCGAGTCATGTAAATAATTAGGAGTGCAAATACTCACATAATCCATATGAATTCCCTGCCGTTTGAGCTTATCGATATGCCTATCGAACCGCTCGTACTCAATAAAAAAATCGGCATCGGGAAAGTACCCATCGATAATGCCAACGCAATCATGCCTGTCGAGCGATGCTAACAGATTGTTTCCAGTTTCCTTTATCGCCTTTAAATGCCTGGGAGCGATATACCCAGCAGAGCCAATTAGGGCAAAATTTTTCGACATATCTATATCTCTTAAAGCTTTGTAACGCTATTGTTTTGTTGTCTGTATCTCTCGCCACTCTCGGGGCAAATGGCATAGCCACTCTCATCGAAATTCAATCGATGCCCAAACTCGCTCATCCAGCCAATTTGCTTCGACGGATTACCAACCACCAAAGCGTAGGGTTTTACATCGCGAATAACAACAGCCCCGGCACCAATAAAACTGAATTCGCCAAGTGTTATACCACATACAATGGTAGCATTTGCACCTATTGAAACACCACGCTTCACGTAAGTTTTTGCATACTCGCTTTTACGGTTAACAGCACTCCGCGGGTTTACAACGTTTGTAAACACCATAGATGGACCAAGGAACACATCATCTTCGCAAATTACCCCAGTATAAATTGATACGTTATTTTGCACCTTAACATTGTTGCCTAGCACCACATCGGGCGAAACCACAACGTTTTGACCGATATTACAGGCCTTGCCTATTATACAGCCCGTCATGATATGACTAAAGTGCCATATTTTAGTACCCTCGCCAATTTGGCAATCAGGATCAATTACGGCAGTTTCATGGGCAAAGAATTTACTCTCCATAGGGTTTCTTTTGGTGTAAACAAAGATAGCTAAACAGCAATAATAACTACAATGATTTTATCACATTCTCGGCAATGTGCTCTTGAACATCATTGGTGAGTTCGGTGTGCATTGGCAACGAAAAAACCTGCTCCGATAGCGCCAAACTATTTGGGTAAATAGCAACTGCGTTATCATTTACATAGGGCAGAAACGCTTTTTGCCTATGCAAAGGTATTGGATAGTACACCATTGCAGGAATATTTTGCGATTTAAGGCTATCGATAAGATTTTGCCTGTCGCTGTTAAGCAAGCGCAAGGTGTACTGGTGGAATGTATGATTTGACCAGGGTACTCTGGCAGGTATTTTCAGCTGCGGAATGTTAGCAAAAAACGTATCGTACCTATCTGCTGCATTTTGCCTTGCTGCGTTGTACTCATCGAGGTGCTTTAGCTTAACCCTAAGAATTGCAGCCTGTATAGTGTCGAGACGAGAATTCACCCCAATCCTATCATGATGATAGCGTACCCTCATTCCATGATTGGCAATTGCGCGCACCTCATCAGCCAAAGCATCGTCGTTTGTAAAAATGGCTCCGCCATCGCCAAAGCAACCCAAATTTTTAGAAGGAAAAAACGAGGTACACCCAAAATGACCAATAGTTCCAGCTTTTTGCATTGTACCATCATTAAAGGAGTAGCTGGTGCCAATGGCTTGGGCGGTATCTTCCACTACATAAATCCCGTTTTGATTGGCTATCTGCATTATGGCCTCCATATTGGTGCACTGACCAAACAGATGAACAGGAATTATGGCCTTAGTTTTTGGTGTTATAGCAGCCTTTAAGCTCTCGATATCGAGAGTAAACGTATCCAAATCCACATCAACAAGCACTGGCTTAAGGCCCAATAGCGCAACCACCTCAACAGTTGCAATAAAGGTGAAATCGGGCGTTATCACCTCATCGCCCGGCTGAAGGTTTAAAGCCATAAGGGCTAGCTGCAGAGCATCGGTTCCGTTTGCGCATCCAATTACATGCTTTACGCCAAGATAGTTGGCCAATTCTTCTTCGAACTGACTAACTGGCTGGCCTTTAATAAAGGCCGTATTATCAATAACATCCTGTATTGCTCTATCTACTTCCGCCTTAATATTATGGTATTGACTTTTGAGATCAACCATCTGGATATTTGAGAACTTCGACATCGATTTGAATAATTAATTTTACAATACAATCATAATAATATAAAAACCCCACTGATGCCTAGGCCTCAATGGGGAATTTACTATATCGTAATATATAACATATTAGCAAGATTTATTTAGCATAGCTAATGGCTCTTGTTTCGCGGATAACCGTAATTTTCACCTGACCAGGATAGGTCATATCGTCCTGAATTTTTTTGGCAATATCGTACGATAGATTGGTTGCCTCCTCGTCGGAAACTTTTTCGCTACCCACAATAACCCTTAGTTCACGACCAGCCTGAATAGCAAATGTTTTTGTTACACCAGGGTAGTTCAACGCT
>CAZTFJ010000013.1:8567-16477 GCA_964612255.1 uncultured Rikenellaceae bacterium
ATTTCCTTCAAACGCTTGATGTACGATTCAACCACCTCGCGGCGGGCACCAGGCCTTGCACCTGATATAGCATCACACACCTGAACAATGGGTGCAATAAGGGTAGTCATCTCCATCTCATCATGGTGAGAACCAATGGCATTGCAAACCTCTGGTTTCTCCTTAAACTTTTCGGCCAATTTAAACCCTAGCACAGCGTGTGGCAATTCTGGCTCATCGTCGGGCACCTTACCAATATCATGCAGCAATCCGGCACGTTTTGCTAATTTGGCGTTAAGACCCAGTTCTGAGGCCATTATAGCACAAAGATTTGCCACCTCGCGAGAGTGCTGTAACAAGTTCTGTCCATACGATGATCGATATTTCATCTTACCAACAAGCCTAATTAGCTCGGGATGTAACCCATGCACACCTAGGTCGATGGCAGTACGCTTACCAATTTCAACAATCTCCTCCTCAATCTGCTTCTGAGTTTTTTGAACCACCTCCTCAATTCGAGCCGGGTGAATTCTACCATCAGTTACCAGCTGGTGTAGAGCAAGGCGAGCTATTTCACGGCGAACAGGATCGAAAGCCGAAAGTATGATTGCTTCTGGCGTATCGTCAACAACAATCTCAACACCTGTAGCCGCTTCGAGCGCTCTAATATTTCTTCCTTCTCGTCCAATAACTCGGCCCTTAATCTCATCGGAGTCGATATGAAAAACAGTAACTGAGTTTTCAATGGCCTGCTCGGTAGCAACACGCTGAATGGTGTTAACCACCACCCGCTTAGCCTCCTTTTGTGCAGTCATCTTAGCCTCATCCATAATCTCGTTGATGTAGGACATTGCTTCAGTTTTGGCCTCGGCCTTAAGCGACTCGATAAGCTGTGCTTTAGCTTCATCTGCCGATAAGCCTGAAATTGCTTCAAGCTTATCTACCTGAGTCCGGTGCATCTTTTCGAGTTCTTCGGTACGTTTATCAACTAGCTGTAACTGACTATTCAGGTTTTCGCGAATAGTGTCAACCTCGCGTTGCTTACGTTGGAACTCCTCAAATTTCTGAGAGAAAGAAGTTTCACGCTGCTTAAGCTTGTTCTCCGCTTGAAGCAACTTGTTATTCTTCTCGTTAAACATTTTCTCATGATCAGTCTTCAGCTGCAAAAATTTCTCCTTGGCCTGAAGAATCTTCTCCTTACGGATAACTTCAGCTTCAGTTTCAGCTTCGCGGATAATAGCCTCTTTCTTTTTAGATAACATCCTATTCCAGAAGAGGTATGTTACAAAACCGCTAACGATTAAAGCTGATACGGCAATTATTATTTCAGTCAACATTGTTATTAGTATTAGTAAAAGAATCGCAATAACTGGACTTAGCCAGTGTAATATATATAACAAGATGCAAAGCACCCTAGTGTTATTAACACAAAAAACCCGCACTGCATTCCCTAAAGATATTTGAAACCCCAATACGACATGGGTGGAGTGGCCGCCAATTTTGAACTTCCAACGTCTCAATAAATTGAGATTTCAGCAGGGCTGAAATTAAGGCCTGTCCTACATTAGCCTAAGTCCTTCTCCAATGATGATAGTGTTGAGTTTCGCAATATGTTAAGGAAACAGTGCGGGCAGTACTATTTTAAAGAACGTATATTACTCTTTATTAGATATTCGTCTAACCACTCATCGAGTTCGCTTAGATTATCGATTACTGGTGCCACCTCAAATCGATTTTCACTCTCAATTAGCTTTATTACAAACTGTAACGCTGCCATAGCCAAAAAATCTTGTAGATCTTTATCGGTGTAGCGGCTTTTGTATTGGGCCACCCTCTCGTTAATCATCTTGGCAGCCTTACGAATCTTTTCCTCATCGTTTCGATCAATTTTAAGAGGATAAAACCTATCCGCCACATTCACACGTATCGATAATTTTTCCTCCATCAATCAATCGGTTTTCTATCTGTTTAAAAGAGCAATGCAATTGTCAATTTCCCGCACTATACTATCCACCTTAACTTTAGCATCATGAGAATCATCACTTGTTGCTGCAAACGCTTTGGCAATTTGTTGCTGGTTGAACTTTTTATCGAGTTCAAGGTATGCCAACTCACGCTCTTGCAGAACATCCTCAAGCTTTGCCTTTTGCTCTGCCAGTTTAATGTTCTCTTGCTTTAAGCTTTCGTATGCAGAAATTAACTCCTGAATCTTGGCTTTAAGACTATTGTGAATTGAATTCTGCTCTACGGACATATACTAAAATTAAAGTAACACAAAATTACAACGAGTTTAAGAGATTATCAAAAAATGCAACCAAATTTTCCTCTAATATTAGAAAAAACTTTATAAAATACTAGCTTTGCTCTTCCAAAATTTACAAGCCTTATGATTTACAAATCACATTTTAATATTATTGCGCTTTTACTGTTATTTTCAACGAGTGTTATCCTCGCACAGCCAACTGGCAGTCCTTTCGAGTTGCACCCTCCTTTAGAAGGCGAGTTGACCCTATCGGGCTCGGTTGGGGAGTTACGAACCAATGGTTTTCACGCTGGAATAGACTTTAGGACTGGGAGCAAAATTGGGCAAAAAGTTTTTGCCTCGGAACACGGCTACATTTCGCGTATACGAGTTGGAGGCACTGGTTTTGGCAAAGCAATATATATAAACCACCCCAATGGTTTAACCACGGTATATGCACATCTCGACAAGTTTTCACCAGAGATAGAACAATATATCAAGGAACTTCAGTATAAACGTAAATCGTTTGCTGTTGATACTTGGCTTACAGCCAAACAATTCCCAGTAAAAAGAGGGCAACACATTGGGTTTAGCGGTAACACTGGCAGTTCGGGAGGACCACATCTGCACTACGAACTACGAAGAACAAAAGGGCAAATTCCCCTAAATGCCTCTTTCAGCAACCTTCCCATTCACGACCATATAAAACCTACATTAAATGGTATTTGGCTATACCCTCTGAACGATTCTGATTACATTCACAACTATAACAAACGCATACAGCTGAATGTTCAACAAAACAACGGAGTATACGGCCTAACAGACACTTTAAAAACCATTGGAACAGTAGGAATTGGGATAAAAACTTACGACTACATCAACAAAAACAGCCTTAGGTGTGGGGTATATGCTATAAAGGGATATGTTAACGGAAAACTTTTCTACAATTTCTGTGTTGATCAGCTAAGCTACTCCGAAAGACGATTTGCAAATAGCCATATGGATTACGCCTACAGAATAAATGAAGGCAAACGGGTTCATAAGCTTTTTAAAGATCCCAACAATAGGTTCAGCGGTTACAAGAGCGTTCAAAACAATGGACACCTAAAAATTGAAACCGACTCAACATACAACATAACCATTGTTGTGGAAGATTCTTATGGGCTAACCAGCACCGCCAACATGGTAATAAAGGGAGATGCAGCCAAAAACATAACCTACAACGAATCTCCTCCTAAAAATGCACATAGCCCAATATGGTTATTCTACAACGACAACAGCTGCCAAACAGATTGGTATAGCGTAACTATTCCCAAAAACACGCTATACGAAAACATCAGGTTTACCCATAGCACATTGGAATTTGTTGAAGGAGCATACTCACCATTAATTTGTATCCACACCCCCGAAACACCTCTCCACCGAGCCTACACGCTCTCAATAAATGCCGACTCACTACCAAAAACTCTTCTCGACAAAGCCCTTATTGCTTCGTTAAGTTCCGACAGCCTCCCTGTTTCTGCTGGAGGAAAATATACCCAAGGAGTTGTAGAGACCCAGGTAAACTACTTTGGAAACTTCTTTGTTGCCATAGATACACTTGCGCCAGAAATAAAGCCAATCAACATTTCACAACTCAAGGATATGAGCAAAGAAAACCTTATTGGCATTAATATTGAAGACAACTTGAGCGGAATAGGAACTTATGAAGGATACATCGATGGCAGTTGGGTTCTGTTTGAGTACGACCCTAAAAACAATTACATTTTTTACGAGTTTGATAAGCAAAAACTTGAACCTAACACAAAACACAATCTAATTTTAACAGTAACAGACAATAAGAACAATACGAGCCAATATAGTTGTACATTCTACTGGTAACAATTAGTTACCCATTCTATTTCGTTCAAAATGTATTAAATTTGCAATAACACAAATTAAAAAATCACGCTATGAAAAAGCTTTTCGTAACAATTTGCATAGTAATAATTTCCCTTGCATTGCAGGCTCAATCACAAAAATACCAAAATCGCCAGCTTGCCTTAATTGGCTTTAGCTATGATATCAACAAAGAGATTAAGCCTGATTTTGACAAGTTTGCCGATCAATTCCCGGAGCCAGAAAACCGAAAAGCCGATAGAATTATTGCAAAAGCTAAGGAGTATACTTGGTACATGCTAAAAGCAAGGCTTGAACAAGAAACAGGGATGTACATATTACCCTTAAGCTCGCACGGAAGAAGTTTTAAGTACGACGAGTATAACTTTCCAGACAATTCAATAAGTAGGGCGCTAAAAAAAGGAAACTCCCGATATTACATGCGGGTTGATTTTAGCATAAGCTCGGGTATTCCAAAGGGTGAAATGGGGTATGGAGCCGAAGCCACCACCGATACTTCTGCGCTTAAAGGGGTAGATATTGAAAATGCTTGCCTCCCCATAATAAACATTGAAGTTACTATATATAACGACAAAGGCATTATTCCAATACAAAAACTTAGTGGGAAAGCCAAGGCTGAAACTCCATGGGAAATGGGTCCAAGCATCTTTAATGGGCTGATTAACAAAAAAGAGTTTAACCGCGAGGGAACCGACACGCTGCTTGGGCTAACCAACTGTGCTATTAGCAAGTTGCTTAAACAGTTTTAAGCAAACAATACTATGGCAGCAAACGCTATATGTGCACTTGGCATTATGTCAGGAACTTCGCATGATGGCGTTGATTTATGCCTAGCTAGGTTTGAGCATAAAGACAATAGTTGGTGCTACCAAATACTCAAAGCCAAAACTTTTGAGTACGACGAACCAACCCGACAAAAACTATTAAACGCCTACAACCTTTCTGCAGTAGATTTTGCAAAACTTAATGCTTGGTACGGTATCCTAATTGCCGAAAGAGTACTAGATTTTACAGCTAATACAGGGGTAGCTATTGATGTAATAGGCTCCCACGGGCATACGATATTTCATAATCCAAATCAAGGTTATACAACCCAAATTGGTAGCGGGGCACACATTGCTGCGCTAACAGGCATTCCATGCGTTTGCGATTTCCGCTCTGGCGATGTTGCCCGCGGTGGACAAGGGGCTCCACTGGTACCAATTGGCGACGAATTACTATTCTCAAACTTCAAAATTTGCCTTAACATTGGTGGTATAGCCAACCTATCGTACAACCAAAATGGTAGTAGAATTGCATACGATATATGCCCCGCCAACCTAGCATTAAATAGCTTGGCAGCAACTTTGGGCGTTCCATTTGACCTAGATGGGAGACTAGGCATGACTGGTAAAATTATACCCAGCTTGCTAAGTAAACTCCAACAACTTGACTACTACCAGACTAAAGGAGCCAAATCACTTGGCCGAGAATGGTTCGAGAGCACGTTTCAGCCTACTATAATAAATTGCAATGCAAGCAACACCGATAAGCTTAGAACAGCATACGAGCACATAGCAAATAAGATATCTGAAGCCATTAGCATTACACCTAATGCAAACGTACTTGCAACTGGCGGAGGGGCAAACAACACCTTCTTAATGCGGCTAATAATGCAAAAATCTAAATGCAAAATCACAATCCCAAAGCAAGCAATAATAGATTTTAAGGAAGCCCTCATCTTTGGTTTTTTGGCTGTTCTATATCTAAATAAAACATCATCGAGCTTAGCCAGCGTAACAGGAGCCCACAGCAATTCAATTGGTGGATGTTTGTACTACTAGCCTGCCGCAGCAAAATTAAACCAAAGGCACAAAAACTACTCTAACAAAACGTTGAACAAACACTACTAATTATAGGCCTTGGTATTTAGCCTTTTTTTCTATTTTTGTGAAAATTACAAATCAAAAAAGTGAATATATGAAAACTGCAATCAGACTTTTAGGCTTTGGAATGGCCCTATCGGCACTACTTTTTTCTTCCAAAGCACAAGCCTGTACTAACTTTCTTGTAACCAAGGGAGCTTCTGTTGATGGCTCAACAATGATAACATACGCAGCCGACTCCCACTACCTTTACGGCGAGTTGTATTTTTGGCCTGCGGCCAAACATGCTGCCGGAACTATGCTTAAGGTTTACGAATGGGACACAGGCAAATACCTAGGTGAAATAGCCCAAGCCCGTGAAACATATCGTGTTATTGGAAACATGAACGAGCATCAGTTGGCAATTGGCGAAACCACCTATGGCGGCAGGAACGAACTAGTTGATACCACTGGCCTGATCGATTATGGTAGCCTTATTTACATCACCCTACAGCGGGCTAAAAATGCCCGCGAAGCCATTAAAACTATGGCCGAGCTTGTTGAGGAATATGGTTACTACAGTAGCGGCGAGTCGTTCTCAATATCGGACCCCAACGAGGTATGGATAATGGAACTTATTGGCAAGGGCACTGATTTAAAATCGGAAAGAAGAAGTAAAAAAACCTACAATGCCAACAAGGGAGCCGTTTGGGTAGCAATGAGAATACCTGATGGCTATGTGAGTGGGCATGCAAACCACGCGCGCATAACTACTTTCCCAAAGGAAGATGGAGTAAAATCTATTAGTTCAAAAAATTTAGACAAAATTTTCAATAACGATATCGAGGTTGTTTATGCGCACGATGTGGTTGAATTTGCTCGCAGCAAAGGATATTACGAAGGCAATGGCGATGATTTCAGTTTCTCCGACACCTATGCCCCACTCGATTTTGGTGCAGCTCGCTTTTGCGAAATGAGAGTTTGGTCGTTTTTTAAAGATATCGACAAGAGCATGTGGAGTTACTTTGATTACGCAAAAGGCCATGATCTTACAAACCGTATGCCCCTTTGGATTAAGCCAGAGAAAAAATTATCTGCTCAAGATTTAATGAATTTTATGCGCGATCATCTTGAAGGCACCGAACTTGATATGAGTAAAGATCCGGGTGCTGGCCCTCATGGACTTCCCTACCGCTGGCGCCCACTAACTTGGAAATACCAAGGCAAAACCTATGTAAACGAGCGCGCAACAGCCACACAGCAAACCGGATTTTCTTTCGTTACCCAAAGCCGCAGCTGGCTACCCAACCCTGTAGGTGGAATTTTATGGTTTAGCGTTGACGATGCAGCCACCACCGTTTACACTCCTATTTACTGCGGATCGACCAGCGTTCCCGAAACTTTCGCTGTTGGCAATGGCGATATTCATACTTACTCGGCCAATGCGGCATTCTGGGTATTCAATAAGGTATCGAACTTTGCTTACCTTCGCTACGATGTAATGAGTGCCGACATTAAGAAAGTGCAGAAACAACTCGAAGATTACTACGCAAAAACAACTCAAGCTATTGACAAAACTGCTGAGAAGCTTTATGTCGAAAATCCTGAAACAGCCCATAAGTTCTTAACAACATACTCGGTTAATACTGCCAACGCATTAGTAGGCAGGTGGCAGCAGCTATTCGAATTCCTTGTTGTAAAATATATCGATGGAAATATAAAACAAGAGGAAAACGGTGAATTCAAATGGAATAAGTATGGTGGAGCACCAGCAAGAGTTAGCAACCCACAATATCCCGACTGGTGGAAAGAGCAAGTTATTAAGGCAACCGGAGATAAACTGTTGATGCCCGAATAGTTTACCCCTTTAGCTAACCATAAAAAAACTGCCCGTTGGGGCAGTTTTTTTATTGAAACCTATTTTGTTACAATTATTTTTAATACTT
>CAZTFJ010000013.1:16504-17061 GCA_964612255.1 uncultured Rikenellaceae bacterium
GGCTCATTTTTCAGCGCAATCACTTACTTAGCTTCAGAACATTAGTAATATTGCGTGTTGTGGAACAAACCTTAAAAACAATAAGATGGAACTAATTAAAATTGCAGAGCAGGCTTTTGAGGCACAGCAGCAGCATCCAGAGTTTAAAAGTGGCGACACCATAACCGTTCACTACAAGATTAAGGAAGGAAACAAAGAAAGAATTCAGAGTTTCCGCGGTGTAGTTATTCAACGCAAAGGTGGTGGAGCAACCGAAACATTTACTGTACGTAAAATATCAAGCGGAGTAGGTGTTGAGAGAATTTTCCCTTACCACTCACCATTTATTGATAAAATTGAGATAAACAAGACTGGTAAAGTTCGTCGCGCAAGAATTTTCTACCTACGCAACCTTACAGGTAAAAAAGCAAGGATTAAAGAAAAGATTGTTAGAATTGAAAAGTAATAAAATCCAAAATCCTCGAGAAATCGAGGATTTTTTTTGCAACATACTTTCTGATTAAAAAAAATGTAGTATATTTGCACCCGCAAACGGCTCCGTAGCTTAACTGAATAGA
>CAZTFJ010000014.1:0-16857 GCA_964612255.1 uncultured Rikenellaceae bacterium
CCTACCATTCTCCCATACCTAAACTCTAGCGAGATTAAAGATAAAGATGAGGATACATTTACAATTAAAAAAGACGATACCAAGACCATTGATACCTAAATTAACTTTGCTAGCAACAAATTGCAATAAATCTTAAAATCATATTTAGCAGTCAATTGCCAACCCAAATGGGCGTGCATTTGGCTGCATTTTATATCTTTGCCAAAAATTTTTACCACTATGAACTTTGTTAAAGAACTACAGTGGCGCGGGATGATACACGATATGATGCCCGGCACCGAGGAACAACTTCAAAAAGAATTAACTGCGGCTTACGTGGGTATCGACCCCACTGCCGACTCGTTACATATTGGCCATCTGGTATCGGTTATGATGCTTAAGCACTTTCAGCGCTGCGGGCACAAACCCATTGTGCTGGTTGGTGGCGCAACCGGAATGATTGGCGACCCATCGGGAAAATCGCAGGAGCGTAACCTACTCGACGAGGCAACGCTACGCCACAACCAGGAGTGTCTAAAAAAGCAGCTGTCGCGATTTCTCGATTTTGACTCGAAACAACCCAACGCTGCCACAATGGTTAATAACTACGACTGGATGAAGGAATTCTCATTCCTCGATTTTATCCGCGATATTGGCAAGCATATCACGGTAAACTATATGATGAGCAAGGACTCGGTAAAGAAGCGCATTAGCGGCGAGTCGGGTTCAGGGCTTTCGTTTACCGAGTTTACATACCAGCTAGTTCAGGGTACCGATTTTCTGCACCTATACCAAGCACACGGCTGCCGTTTGCAAATGGGCGGATCGGACCAGTGGGGCAATATTACCACCGGAACAGAACTTATTCGCCGTAAGCTGGGTGGCGAGGCATTTGCTCTTACCTGCCCGCTTATTACCAAGGCCGATGGTGGAAAGTTTGGTAAAACCGAGGAGGGTAATGTTTGGCTCGACAGGAACCTAACATCGCCATACAAGTTTTACCAATTTTGGTTAAACACTTCCGATGAAGATGCCGAGAAGTATATCAAAATATTTACTCTGCTCGACCAACAAACCGTTGAGCAGCTAGTTGCAGAACACCAGCAAGCACCGCACGAGCGTAAGCTGCAAAAAACGCTGGCTAAAGAGCTAACCGTAATGGTTCACTCCGAGGATGATTATAACACAGCCGTGGAGGCATCGCAAATACTTTTTGGAAAATCTACCTCAGATATTTTACATCGCATAGACGAAAACACGTTTTTATCCGTTTTTGAGGGTGTACCACTTTTCAACATTTCAAAAGATGAGATTGCCAACGGCTTGTCATTTGCAGAACTAGCCGCTGAAAAATGCGAGGTTTTCCCCTCGAAAGGCGATTTGCGCAGAACCGTTAAGGGTGGTGGTGTAAGCATTAACAAGGATAAGATTAATGATGCCGATATGATGATTAATGCATCGATGCTAATTAACGGCAAGTACTTGCTAATACAAAAAGGTAAGAAAAACTACTTTCTGATTAAAGTTGACTAACGGAGCTGTTATGGAAAAGGAACTACCCGATTTTAATTTAAACGGAACCAATCTGGTTCAAATGGTATGGCACAGGCGTAAAGTTTTTATTGCCATTGGCATTGTTGCGTTTGTTGCATCGCTGGTAGTTTCGTTTCTTATAACTCCTCAGTTTAAATCTACAGCAGTTCTTATTCCGGCCACAGCTTCGCAGGCTTCAAAAGATATTTTTGTGGCCTCGCGAGCATACGGCCTTACTGTTTTTGGCGACAACGAAGAGGTGGAACATCTGCTGCAAATTCTCTCATCGGAGCAGCTACGCAGGCATATTATTACTAGCCAAAACCTGTTTGAGCACTACGATATCAATCCTAACGAAAATCACGCTTGGCATAAAATAAACGGAATGTATTCGAGTAATATATCGTTTAGGCCATCGCGCTACCGTTCGGTATTGATTGAGGTGTACGACAACAATCCACAAATGGCTGCCCAGCTGGCCAATGCCATTGTAGTTACAGCCGATAGTCTTACACGCGAAAGCAAGCGTAAGGTTGCCCAAAAGGCATTGGAAGTGCTAGAGCATCACTATAAACAAACGCTTGCCGAAGCCTACCAAATTGACGACAGCCTGCAACAGGTAATGCAAAAAGGTGTGCTAGACCTACCCTACCAAGCCAAGGAAGTAACTCGTGTTTACGCCGAGGCCTTAGCCAATAACAGTCAGGGCGTTACTAGCCGCCTTGAAAAGTATATGGAAAAACTGGCTGAAAATGGAGCCAGCTTTACACGCCTATTCAATGATGTGCAGTACAAATCGTTGCAAATAAAGGATATGCAGGAAAATCTGCACATACTTAGAGCCGAGGCCGAGGGGGTAATACCCTCGCAATTTGTGATAGATTGGGCTCACGCTGCCGACAAAAAAGCAAAGCCCAAAAAGATGGTAATTGTAATTGCAGCAACCCTATCGGCACTTTTCTTCTCACTATTTCTTTTTGTTTTGGTCGATTTTTTCAGAAAATCGATAAAACCCTAGCACCTTGCAAAAAAAAAGGCTCGAAATATGGCTAGTTGCACTGTTTAGCCTGCTTTTTATTGCAGCCAATAGCTTTTTGCTTTACAAGCAATCGTATTTGGGAAGCGCTATACCGCTTCTGCTTCTGGTTGCAACCTGGGTGTTTTTTGCACCAACTAAGCTGTTTTTTGCCCTAGCCTTCCTGGCACCGCTATCAATTCCGCTTCGTCGATTGGTTCCGGGGTTAACATTCGATTTTTGGTTTCCTACCGAGCCAATTCTGGTTTTCTTGCTGGTAATGGTAATTCTAAAATCGTTTAAAGAGGGATATTTTAGGAAAGAGCTGCTGCGACATCCCGTGTTTTTAGCCATACTATTTTACCTTGGCTGGCTTCTTATAACAAGCGTAACCAGCGAAATGCCTATGGTATCGGTAAAGTACCTGTTGGTTAGAGTTTGGTTTATTGGAGTATTCTTTTACTTGGCCTATATCCTTTTTTTGCAAGATGATAAAAACATAAACCGGTTCTTATACTTCTACATTGCCGGGCTAATGATAGTAGCGATTATTAGCCTTATAAAACAGGTTCAATATGGGCTATTCGACCATAAGGTGGCGCACGGCACATCGGCACCATTCTTTATTGACCACACATCGTACGGAGCAGCTTTAGCGTTTGCCATACCCGTTACCGTGGCGCTGGCAGTAAATCAATCTAAAAAAACTCTAAAACTACTGATATGGGGCCTTGCAGGATTTTTTTCTGCAGCCCTTTTACTATCGTACTCGCGTGCAGCTTGGCTGAGCCTAATTCTAGGTATTGGCGTATGGGTACTAATAGCCTTAAAAATAAGGTTTCGCACCGTTTTAGTTACCATTGGGCTTGTGCTGGCCATCTTTTTTACTTTTCAGAGCGAAATTATTTGGCGACTAGAGCGCAACACAACCGACTCGAGTGGCAATCTAACGGAGCACATTCAGTCGATAATCAACATAAAATCCGATGCATCGAACCTAGAGCGCATAAACCGCTGGGATGCAGCATTGGCTATGTTTAAAGAGCGCCCATTTTTTGGTTGGGGACCTGGAACCTACCAGTTTCAGTACGCACCATTCCAAATGAGCTACAACAAAACCATAATTAGCACCAACTTTGGCACCGGGGGCAATGCTCACAGCGAGTACCTTGGGCTTATGGCCGAAGCCGGTTGGCCAGCAGTTCTTGGCTTTTTGCTAATTATTGTGCTCGTGCTCACTGCTGCTTTTAGGTTGATAAATAATACTGAGCTACAAAAACACCAGCGGAATATTGCCATCGCGTGCATAGTAGGATTGGTAACCTACATATTTCACGGGTTTTTAAACAACTTTTTAGATACCGATAAAATTGCGGCTGTTTTTTGGGGGTATATTGCCATTATTATGGCTATGGAGCATAGCGTTGCCAATGGTGGTAAAAACGAAAAATTAGCGCGATAAACCACGCCTATTTGAATTCAAAACCGAGTATAGATATGTCGTCGAAGATTTGGAGCGTTTTCGATTCTTGCTGCTCAACGCGCAGCTTCACAATTTCATTCACATTATCGGAAATGCTTCTGTCGTTATTTATAAAATCCTCAACAATTCCCTGATCCATTATTACCTTACCATCTTGGGCATACTCTACAAGGCCATCGGTGTAACAAATTAGTTTTGAAGGAGATGTTACCCTAAGCGATCCAACATTCATAATGGGAATATAATCTATCATTCCAAGTCCAACGCATCCACTACTAAGTTGCTGTCGTTCCTGGGTTTCTGTATTGTAAAATATGGGAGGATTATGACCAGCATTTATGTACTCTAAACTCTTGCGATGTGGACTATAGCGGCCAATAAAAAGGGTTATAAACCGCTCGCCCTTGGCTGCACCCATAACCCTGTTATTGAGCTTTTCAACCAGACCAGTTAGCGTAATATCATGGGTAAACAATGCCCTAAGGTTAGCCTGAAAGTTTGACATAAGAATTGCAGCGGCCATCCCTTTGCCCGATACATCGGCAATGCAAAACCCAATCTCGTCACGCTCAAGGGGAATAACATCGTAAAAATCGCCACCAACCTCGGAATGTGGATGGTAGTACGAATGAATTTTCACAAAGTCGGTTTGTGGTAAATCTTGCTGATTAGGAATTAGCAGATTTTGCATCTTTGAGGCCAGCTCAAGCTCCTTTTTCATTGCTTCCTGCTCAAGGGTTTTATGAAAAAGCCTAAGGTTCTCGATGGCTACAAAGATGATTATTGAAAGGGTTTGAACAAAATTAAGGTGCTTAATGGTAGCGCTCACTCCTTTCACCTCGTCCTTGGTATCGGCAATTAGTATATAGGCCAAGGCTTGGTTATTCTGAACCACGGGGATAATAATATCGAACTCCTGAAGCACCCTATTGGCCGAAGTGCTCACAAAGGTTATATCGTCGAAGCAAAGGAGATCACGCTCGGGGTCAATCATAGAGCTTATGCTCTCGGAGCAATTGGTAGACAAAAGCAATTTCCAAGTTTCCTCAAACTTGAAAAAAAGCACTCTGTCAATTTCTAAATCATCATTAAGAATGGTTTTAAACCTATCCATTAGGTCTTCGGTTCTCATCTCACCGCTTATAGCTTGCGCCATGCTAAGCAGCGTATTGAGCTTAAACGTACTAAGTTTGAGTCGTTTTGATGAAGAAAAAGACATAATGGTTAGAATGAATTACACCAATTTAATAGCCAAAGGCATTGCCCCAATAATTGCGATAAGTTACAAAAATAATTTATCCCCAAAGGTGTTTTGGGGATAAAATGTATAACCTAGCAAATAGGTTTTACTTTACACGCTCTGAGTACTCGCGGGTACGAGTATCGATTTTAATCTTTTCGCCAATTTCGATAAATAGTGGCACATTTATAGTTGCACCCGTTTCGAGCGTTGCAGGCTTAAGCGCTGTTGACGATGCGGTATCGCCCCTTAAGCCAGGCTCGGTGTAGGTAACCTCAAGCTCTACAAATGGAGGCAACTCGCACGACAGAACGGTTTCATTCTCGGCATGCACCATAATTTCTACGTACTGACCTTCCTTAATAAGATCTACACCATCTACCAACTCCTCGGGCAATGAAATTTGCTCGAAAGTTTCCTGATGCATAAAGTTATAACCCATATCATCCTTATAAAGAAACTGATATGGACGGCGCTCAATACGAACAGTATTAATTTTTACGCCAGCGTTAAAAGTATTTTCAATTACTTTACCATTCTCAAGGTTCTTTAACTTAGTGCGCACAAATGCTGCTCCTTTGCCTGGTTTAACGTGCTGAAATTGTACAATGGTGTACAATTTTCCGTTAAACTCAATACACAATCCGTTTCTAAAATCTGCTGTTGTTGCCATATAATTTATATCTACTATTATTTAATCTGGCGGCAAAAATAGTAAAATCAGACTTTTTACAGGCTGTTTACCATTTTTTTTTGATGTTTCGATTTGATATTTTGAGCGTTACCGTGCTTTTAAAACCGATGTAAAGGGATGTTTTAGCCCGCTGTAGTCAACTAAATCGCAGTATGCAGCACCCACCACAATATTAAACCGCACCCTAATGGGTAGGTAATTCTTATCGTTTGAGAACCAAACGGTCATATCGTCCTTATTTTTAAAAACTCTTCCAACAAGAACCACGGGCACTAGCTTTATGCAACTAATTGTTCCCAGCTTGGTTTTAACATCCTCGTACCCCATAAAACGTACCCGCATAGTGTAAACCTCGTCGGTAAAATAGGTATCAACAACCATGGTATCGCCAATGCTCATAGGTTTCCAAACCAAATGGTTACGGATGTAGTAAAACGCCGATAAAATATCGTTGCTATTCTTTGGCGATAAAACCTCACCTACCTTTGTGCTGTAAACTATGGTGGAATCGTCGCGACTCCAATGGTCAAAAACTTGCTCGCTGTAGTGCTTGTAGCTGCCCTCCTTAATTTCACGAATCGATTTGTAGGGCAAATCGGTTTCGGTATTGGTAAAACTCTCGTAGGTATCGCTAACGCTGTAAAGCACATTGGCTAAACCTACAGTGCGACCGTTTAGTATTAAGTGGTTAACATTTTTATCTTGATATTTCCCCTTACGCACCTCAAGTACAGCCTCGCCACCACGTATTGGACCATAGTAAATTGAGTATTTTAACTTTTCGCCTGGCGCAAAAGCTTTATGTTGCCCGTTAAGTTGGAGGGGAAAAAGTAAAATGAATACAAAACCCAGAATTAGCAAATCAAACCTGGGAAATGCCTCAACCTTGGCCCAACACCTTATTTTTGGCAACAGTTGCAATAAAATCCTTAAGATAAAGCGGTTCGAAATAGGCCACATCTTCAAATTCATTTTGGTTTAACCGTGCTGTTGCCAAAGGTATCATATACCGTGCCGAGGGCAAAAAATCATCAACAAAATAAGCATTCTCACTCTTTAGCAAATCTTTAGCTTTAGGTGAGCCATTGCCCAAAAAGAGTACTTTGTTCGACTTTAGCTCCTGGCTAAACGATTGCTCGTCAAGAATCTTAGCCTCAACCTCGGTTATACTTTTGCCGTTGGGGTTAAACTGCTGGGTATAAACCTCCATACGGCGAGCATCAATCATGGGGCAAATAATATTGGGTTGCAAGTTGGGCATGCTATCATTTAACCACAGCAATGCACCATAAGCCATTGCGTTTAAACTACCAATAGCAATTAGTGGGATATTGGCACCATAACAAATGCCCTTGGCCGCCGAAACACCAATACGCAAACCAGTGTACGAACCAGGACCTTTACTAACTGCTACCGCAGCAAGATCGGATGCTTTTAAACCCTGCTCCTGCAAAATTTGCTGTGCAAAAAGGGTAAGGTTTTTAGCGTGATTATTGTTTGGCTCGTGGTTTTCTCTAATGCTCAGCAGCTCCTGACCAAGGCCAAGAGCTACAGAGCAAGTGTTTGTTCCCGATTCAATGCAAAGGATCGGCTTCATAAATTTATTTTGATGTTTTAAACAGTTCTTCCTGCTTCACCTTTTTAACAAGTTTGCCATCATCGAGTTGGCGCGAAATGGCGCTAAAAGGCGAAACTACCACCTCATCGTCTATTGTCAACCCCTGAGTAACCTCGATATAACGATTGTCCTGAATTCCGGTTTCAACCCTTACCAATTTGGCAGTATCGCCAACAGCAGCAAAAACAACCTCTATTTGCTTTGGAGCAATTGTTGTTGATTCGTCGCTTGTTGATTGATTTGCTTCCTGAGCCAGCTTATCGGCACTATTCAACGTATCGGGACGTGTGGTAACAGCCTGAATAGGAATAGTAAGAATATTAGCCTTGGTCATTGTTTGAATGTCAACAGTAGTAGACATACCTGGCCTAAACGGGTTGGGTTGGTTATATTTTACAAGATGATTATAGGAGTTGTCGAGCAAAAATATGCGAACCTCAAAGGTTGTAACCTGATCGGTAGCAACCCCAGTAACACTGGCAGAATTTGCTATTTGAGTAACCAAGCCCTTAAAGATTTGGTCGGGGTATGCATCAACATAAATTAGCGATGTATCGTTTAGCTTTACCCTTACAATATCGTTCTCGTTCACGCTAACGCGAGCTTCCATTCTAGACAAATCGGCAATTCGAAGTATCTCGGTACCTGCCATTTGGGCTGTTCCCACAACGCGCTCGCCAAGCTCAACGCTAAGCTTTGAGATAGTCCCGCTCATGGGTGCATAAATGGTGGTTTTGTTCAGGTTCTCGTTGGCCTCTTTAAGCGATGCCTCGGCACTCTCAACATTAAAAAGAGCAGCTTTAACATCGGCTTGGGCAACCTGATAGCTGGTTTTGGCATTCTCGAACTCCGACTCGGAAATGGCTTTCTGCTCAAACAGCTTCTCGTTACGCTCGAACGACAACTTAGACTGTTGTAGCTGAGCCTGCACCTGTGTAAGCCTTGCTTTTGCTGAGTTAACTGCAGCTTCGGCTCTTTCGCGCATTGAGATGTAAGTATCGGGCTTTATGCGGCAAAGCAGCTGACCACGGGAAACCTTATCGCCTTCCTTAACTGGTAGCTCAATAATCTCGCCCGAAACCTCGGGGCTAATTTTAACCTCAACCTCAGGCTGTATTTTTCCGTTGGCCGATATGCTCTCGATAATAGTTCGGAGTTCTGGTTTTTCAACCACTACATCAATTGTTTGTGGCTTGCCAAACTTGCCAGACTTTTTACCAACTATTGCCAAAACTATTAGAATTGCAACTGCAAGGAGTAGAAATCGTAGTAGATTTTTTCTTTTCATAGTGCTTTTTGATTATAGGCTTAAAGGATTTCCTTGATAAAAATCGAGAATTTTTGATTTGAATATAAATTCGTACTTAGCGCTTAGCAAATCGGCTTCGGCCTTTGTTAGGCGGGTTTTTGCTGTGGTGTAATCGAGCGAGTTAACCAACCCTAGGTTGAAACGATTTTCTGAGTAGCGAAAGGCTTCCTGCAGCGCATCAACATTTTTTTGCGTAGCGTTAAACTTTTTGAGCGCAGCAATGGCATCGGTATAGGCTTGCTGAATATCTTTATACAACACATTTTTTTCCTGCTCAAGGCTATAGCGCGCATTTTGCAACGAGATGGTAGCGTTTGATATGGATGTTTTAACTTGCCACCCATTAAAAATTGGGATAGAAAGGCTAAAGCCTACGCTTAAGCTGGCGTTATCTTTTATTTGATCCATAAATGGGTCTTCGGGTATTCCCATGGGAGCACCTTGCAAATAGCGTCTTGAACCAGAGCTGTAGCTAGTACCCAACGACAGGCGCGGACTCCTTGCGCCCTTGGCAATAAGCACTCCTTTCTCGGCACTCTCAACCCTATAGCTGGCACTCTTAATCTGCGGAAGCGCTTGCACAGCATGCTCAAAAACATTACTGGGCGAGCTGGCGGGCATTGTCTCCTCAAAACCCTTTAGATTGGGCACCTCAACCTCAAAACCCTCGGTAGATTTTATATCGAGAATTTGGGTAAGGGTAAGGTAAGCCATTTCGAGCTGGTTTTGGGTGTTTACCAGCTGCAACTCGTCTGAGGCAAGCTGTGCCTCAATCTCGAGCAAATTGCCCTCGGGCAAGCTACCGGCATTTACCAGCTGGCTGGTTCGCTCTATTTGCATTTTGGTTAGCTCAACCTGTTTTTTTGAAGTTTCAACCAGCTCGGCACTAAACAGTATCTGTAGGTAGGCAGCCGCAAGATTTAGGGAGATGTTGTTGCGCAGCTTCTCCACATCGCTAATAGATGCCAACAGGTTTATCTGCTCCTGCTTGCGCGAGTTGTTAATTTGAAAACCATTGAAAAGGGTTACCGACGAGCTTACCGAAAAGCTAGTGGCCTCCATATTCTGCGAAACAGCAGAATTGGTTCCGTAATCGATAGCCCGACCAAAGCTGTAGTTGTGATTGGCCGATGCATTAAGGTTTGGAAAAGCGCTAAACTTGGCACGGGTAACCTGATTCTCGCTTACTTTTACATTTAGCTCCTGTTGCTTTATTTGAATGTTGTTTTCAAGTGCATAACTTATGCACTTCTCGAGGCTCCAAGGCTCTTGCGCTTGGGCATTTGAAAAAACAACCAGAAGGAAGAGGGCTTGCGTTAGGCTAATTAATCGAAACATAGGGATTGGGTTCAAGAAATAATCAACGAAGATAAGTCAATATTTATAACTATAGATTTAAAAAGAGCTAAAGGATTAAAATACAAGGCTATCTTTTTAAAAACAACATTAAGCGTTTAAACATTGGCAACCCATAATTATTAAAAACCCAAGTTTTATTTGATTGATTTTGGGCAAAAAAACAAACCTAAATATTATATAGCTGTATTATCAACACTAGACTCGATAACCTGCTGGATATTGTCGGGTACATTAGTAAGAAAATCGAACCCAGTAAGTTGCTCAACCTCATCGATGCTAACCCTGTACTCGTACCACTTTTTGGTGTTAGCCGTTTGAGTATTTGGCATTACAATGGCAATTGTGCGGGTATTCTGGTTAATTCTGGCCAAGTCATTATCGCCATTATCGAGCACAAGGATAATTTTCCACGTATTACTTGGTACAACAACGTTTCCCTGGTTTACCGTTTCGGCATAACCATTTGACCCCTCGCCGCCTTGCCCATGCGGACCGGCTACAATAAAAAGCTCTTTGCCCGATACCACAAGCGATCGGCAATAGCTCTCGAGTTGAGCCCAAGTAATCCTATTATTATTGGGCGCCTGAGGCATCATATTGGTCATTAAAAAAGTTGCTGAATTAAGGGTACGATCGGCACTTGGACAAATATGTCCACGATCGAAACCCGAACCCGAATAGGCTCTATCGTCAACCCTATACCATTGCGAGGGTAAAGTGTAATCGGCTCTAAAGTCATCCTGTCGTGGTGTAGAGCCAAGATAACTTGTGTTTAAATGCCAGCTAACCCAATTTGCTGTGCGTGTAGAATTATTATACGATAAGTGGTACTGCTTTTTCTCCATAAGAAAA
This sequence comes from uncultured Rikenellaceae bacterium, assembly GCA_964612255.1. Taxonomy (GTDB): domain Bacteria; phylum Bacteroidota; class Bacteroidia; order Bacteroidales; family Tenuifilaceae; genus Perlabentimonas. The sequence goes on from CAZTFJ010000014.1 coordinate 11,083, forward strand.
TCGTTCTCATTCACCTCATCGGGAGACGCCGAACTGGGATTTCCCAAAAGCATATGGTGATTGTCGGGAGCTAAGGGTGGAGCAGGCAAGGTAATAAAGCTAACTGTATCGCCATAGGCAGTACCTATTGAATTTTGGGCATATGCCCTTACATAGTACTTGGTATTTGGCAGTAGATTAAAAAGTTGACTTGTAAACTCGCCCATACCCAAACTATCGATAGTAAGCCCCTCGTTTTGATCGGTAGTGGGGTTTTCCAAAGTGCTCCAGCATACGCCACGCTGGGTAACGGGTAAACCTCCATTATCGGTTACTACGCCACCACCCTGTGCCGTAGTTGGCTCAATACTTTCAATTTGCGAAGTTTCAACAGTAGGAAGAGTTTGTTGATTTTCGCTACATCCAAATAATAACACCGCAAAAGCAATAGAACTTATTGCAAAAAACCTAAAAACGAAATGCTTCATAAAGTAAGAAATAAGAAATGCCAAGCAATTACTATAATTGGCTAAATTTAAGCATTATTTAAATGAGCAAAAACTTAATTACCAATATTGCCCCAAACAATGGGTTAACGAATAACTACCAACAAAAGAGATAACCATTTATAACGTGTAGTTTTTAGATTTAGGAAGAGAAATTAAAAACTAAGCTAAGTGGCTTATAGGTTTAAAAATCGCTGTATGGTTTCCTGAAGTATTGCTTTTTTTAATGGCTTAACAAGAACTTTGTTTGCACCTGCTTTAATTGCCCTAATCTTTGTATCCCTATCGTCTAGAGCAGTAAAAATAATAATTGGCGTTTTGCTTATTAGCTCATGTTCTCTAATGAGTTTTGTCACCTCAATTCCATCAAAATAGGGCATCATAATATCAAGAATTATGATATCGGGTTTTATCTCAACTGCCTTATTGTAGGCATCTTGACCATCAACTGCAAATTCGAGGTTATAGCCCAATGACGATAGCATAGCCTCAACTACATGGCGACCAATTAACGAATCATCAACAACCAGAATTGTTGGCATTATTTAATGATTTTAAAAATGATGCTGACAAAGATAGTCCATTAAAATCAAATTATTAGCCATTGCTTCTTTTAAAAAAAACGGCTATGTATAATCCAAGCCAGATGTGTTATATTTATGGTTAACTTTGAAATCGGATTTCAACATAGGTTTTTTATGAAGTACTCTACCCTAAAAGCTATCATGCGGCTGTTTGCTCTTGTTAAACAGTTTAATAAAAACCCCAGTTCTAACCAAGATGCATTGGATGCTGTAAACGTTTTTATTGGCGAGTACACAAGCAAAAGCGAAGCAGAAGAGATAGGAAATATCTATAAATACCATACCTCAACATTCTCAAAAAGAAAATACTCGGAAAAAGCCGAGTCGCTATTCAGCGTAAAGTGCACTATTATTTGCACAAGCATTGTTGGCGAGCTAAATAAGCGGGTGCGCCTGCATTTGCTTATAACCGTATTCGACATTCTAACTCAGAGCAACGATTTGAGCAAAGAAGCTATCGATTTGGTAAGAACAATAGCATCGATACTCCATATTCAACGATCGGAGCTTAGCGACATTTTTGAATTTAGCGTTTTAAAGGGAGCATGGAAAACAAACAACATTGTTGCCATGCTCAAGAATGAGCGACACGATTTGCACTTCAGGCAAGTGGAAAAACCAATGCTAAATGGTGAAATTATTTTTTTATACAACAGGTCAACAAATATTATTTTTTACAAGCACACAGATAAAAAAGAGCTATTTATACGAAACAGCATCCTCACAAAGCCCAACAGGGTATATATTTTTGAGAAGGGTGGCGTTATTGAAAACTATAAAATTGAACCCATACTTTTTGGCCAGCTGTATGGTCTTTTTCGCCAACATGAAAAACACGATAACATCTCCCTTAGCATAGAGCAATTAAGCTACAAATTCCCCGATGGTGTAACCGGGATCCACCCCTTAAGTTTTACCCTAAATTCTGGTGAAATGTTAGGCGTAATGGGGAATAGCGGTGCTGGTAAAACAACGCTACTAAACCTGTTAGCGGGCAATATTAACCCCAACTCCGGAACAGTTAAACTTAACGGAATTGATTGGTACGGCTTAGGTAAAACTCGCTACCCCTACCTTGGACTAATACCCCAGGACGACCTACTTGTTAAAGAGCTTACCGTTTTTCAGAATCTGTACTTTACAGCACGACTAAGCTTACCAGGCAAATCGGAGTTTGAAATTGCCAGGCAGGTTATGTACACCCTCGATGAATTGGGCTTGAATGAGGTAAAACGGTTAAAGGTGGGCGAGCCTGAAAAAAACATTATTTCTGGGGGGCAACGCAAAAGGCTTAACATGGCCCTAGAAATGATTAGAAAGCCACAAATACTTTTAATTGACGAGCCAACCTCGGGGCTCTCGTCAACCGACTCGAACAAAATTATCGATATCATAAAACAAAAAACGCAGCAAGGGGTAGTTGCTGTGGTTAACATCCATCAACCATCGTCGCATATTTTTAAATTGTTTGACAAGATACTTGTTCTCGACAAGGGCGGGCGAGCTGTGTTTTTTGGAAACCCCATCGACTCCCTGCAGCATTTTAAAACCATTACAACAGAAGTAGAATCGGCTGAACGAGAGTGCGCTGCTTGTGGTAACGTAAACCCAGAGCAGATTCTCAACATCCTAGAAACCAAAAAGCTCCGAGCCGATGGAACAGAAACGGAGGAACGATTGTATCCTCCTGAATTCTGGTATAATCACTTTAAGGAGATTAATTTAACACCTAAGCCCCAAGAGAAACTCCCACTTCCAAAGCAGGTCACTGGAAAAAGTTCTAGAAAACAGCAACTTGTTGTTTTTATAAAACGAAATTTCCTTTCGATGATTGCCGACAAGCAGTTTTTGGCCATTTCGCTTCTCGAGGCTCCTCTGCTTGCGCTAATCCTTTCGTTATTATCCAAACATACGGGCAAGGGTTCAGTATATACGCTTTGGGGCAACGAGAATATTCCCGCATTCTTGCTCATGTCGGTAATTGTGGCAATGTTTTTAGGCCTAATGATTGGGGCTGAACGAATAATAAGAGACAGAAACATTATTCAGCGCGAAAAGTTTTTAGGGCTTAGCCGCTTTGCCTATATCAACTCAAAGCTGTTGTGCCTCTCGGCATTTCTTTTTGTGCAGATAACCCTTTATGTTGCCGTAAGTAGCAGCATACTTGAAATAAAGGATGGTTTAATTAACACCTGGGTTGTACTTTTTAGCATCGCTTTTAATGCCGGATTGTTGGGTCTAAACCTCTCGTCGGGCTTAAGAACTACCGTGGCAATATACATTTCTATACCAATTCTTCTGCTGCCCCAATTGCTGTTAAACGGTTCGCTTATTCCATTCGATAAATTGCACAAAAATATTGCCTCGCACCAGGATGTACCAACAATAGCCAATATGGCCATTAGCCGATGGGGATTTGAAGCATTACTGGTAAATCAGTTTACAAACAACCATTACCAAAAACATTTTATTGAAATAGATGCACAAGAAAGTACGCTTAGATATTTTAATGGCTACTTAATACCAGAGATTGAGCAGGTTATTCAGGAGGTTAAGCAAGATGCAAGCAAAGTGACATCAAAAGCTAACCAATTAAATTTGATTTACAGGGGTATAGAAAAACTTGGAGGTAATGAACAGCTGGTAAGAACGGCCAATAAAATACCACTGAATATTGCTTACGCCGATAGCCTATTGTTGCAAATGCAAGCGTTACGAAGAATAATTTCTGCCGATTTAAGCAGCTTAGCAACCCAACGCAACAGGCTTAATATATGGCTAATAGAAAAGGCTGGTGATGCAGGTATTGTTACAAAGCTAAAATACATGCACACCAACGAGGCTACAAAAAACTTGGTTCTGGCCAGAAAAAATCCTGTTAAAATAATTAGAACAAGTAACGATTTTATTCGAAAATTTGAACCAATATATAAAGCACCTAGCACCCATAATGGAAACGCACACTTTTTGAGCAAGGATAAGTTTGTTGGAAATTATACCCTACCCACGCTATGGTTTAACGTTATGGTAATTTGGCTTATCACATTGGCATTGTACGTATCGCTATACTACGATTTGATAAAAAGATTTCTTTCGTTAATTTCGAGGCGGAAATAAAACGTTTTTAATATGCGCATTTTTAGCCTTTTTAGCCTTCTATTTGTGCTGTTGGCATTATCTTTTGATGCTGAAGCACAAGCCTGCGCAGATTTCCACACCCGTTCATGCCCACTCCCAGACTTCTCGTATTACTACGACCAACAATCGGCTAACTTTGCGCTTAAAGTAGGCGAAAAGGCCGAGGTTAACATTGTCGTTTTTGAAAAAAACGATTACTATATCTCCATATGCTACCATCGGCGTTTCGATAAGGTTAACCTTAGAATACTTGACGATAATCCTCAAAAAAACGTGCTGTACGATAACGCTGCTGAGAGCTACACCGATAGCGTTAAGTTTACCAATAACGAGACAAAAAAGCTAATCCTAGAGGTTTCCGTACCAGAAGAGCTAAACAATAAATCCGATACTCGGCAACGGTGCGTAGGTGTGCTTATAGCAAAACGTATTAAAGTGGACGCTTTTTAAAAAAGATTAGCCATGAGAACATCAATACTGCTAGTAGGAGCCTTGGTTTTAGGGTTAATATCATGTAATAGGCAGGGCGAAAACAAAGAACAAAACCTTACCAGGTATAAAAATGCTAATCTTGAGCAGGACGAGAACATAACCAAGATGTATTATCGATTCCCTGCTCCCAAGGATGCTATTGACTACATAAAAACAGAAAAATTAATATACTTAAAAGAATACCTTAACCCTGTTAGCAACGCCGACAAGTACTTCGATTCGCGAGTACAAAACTTTAACCTGGGAATTTACACAGCCGATTTTGCCGACATAACAGTTTTTAAAACCATTAGCGAAGCTTCTGAATATTTTGGTACCATTGAGAAGCTGGACTACCAAACCGGTCTGTCGTCAATTTTCGACGAGAAATTACGCAACCGGGTTGAAGCGAACGAGGCTAATATCGACTCGCTAAACTCAATTGCCAGGAGTTCCTATTCAGATATGGTTAACTTCCTAACACTTAATGGCAACGAAAAACAGCTAGCTATAATATCGGCCGGAGGTTATATTGAAATCTTTTATCTGGCTCTTAACCAAACCCACGATATTGACAAAGATAAAGAGTTGCTTAACCGCATTTACGATCAGCGGATGGGGCTCGAAAACCTAATCCAATTCATAGAGCCGTTTACCTCGGACCACTGGGTAAAAACCCTTAGCAACAATTTAAAAGCCATAAACAGCACCCTTCAACTTGTTGAGGTAAAACCGGCATCAAAAACATCTACATCGAGAAACAGCAAAGGGCAGCTCACATTTTCTGGAGGTAAAGCAGAAATATCTATAACAAAAGAAAATTACCAGCAACTAAAGCAAACGGTTATTTCCATTAGAGAGAAATATACAAACCCCATAACCAGCAACCAAATACAAGAAATTGCAGAAACCCAGCAATAAATAGTTTGTGCTGTGTTGAATAATTCTGGCGGGTTTTGCTTTTACAATATCGTATTGCCCAACTTCGTTTTAAGTTGATAGAGCCACTTAACTTACTCCTCCTGTTTTGTGCGCCACATCGACGACCTAAAATTGCATACTTGATAATCAACAGGTTATGAATTTTGAGTTTGAAT